>JAQBTY010000123.1 GCA_027624735.1 Pseudomonadota bacterium
CTACTTTGAATGTCCATGCAAACTATTAAGTCATTGTTTTAATTGACTATTTGTTTATACGGATTACTCATTTCCTGTAGTAGCTTGGCAGCCTGACCATTCATCATGGATTCAAGCGAGCGGCCAATCACTTGCGCATCGCGTTGCAACGCCGATAGCTCCAGGGCGCTGCCGGAGGGCGGGGCGGGCTCCAGCGAAAAAGTCGTTTCCGGATTGTCTACATCGGAAAAGGTAACCACAACCTGCCAGCGCGCGCTAAGCGCTCCCGCGATTTCCAGATCCTTCAATCCGTCGGTCAAAAGCCTGATATGGATTACTGACTCGCAATAGAACCAGACCCGCGGCAATTTCCAGAGCGCGCCAGCCGGATCGAGGTGCCCTTCGCACGACCAGCAGGGCACGAACAGGCTGAGCCGCTTCATCTCGAAAACCAGCGGCAAAATGGCGGGCTCTATGGGTAGATGCGGATCAGCGGACATGGCCCGGCCCGCTTCTTCGCAATCGGGTGAGCAGGCGCATTGACAGGCAGTGGATCCGCAGTGGGAACAGATGAAGGAACAGCTCTCACCGCAGACCCGTCCGTCGATACCATCGGCGGATGATGCTTCGGCCAGGTCCGACTGAAATCGGCGGGTGCGATCGGTTGAGGTGTCGCGTCGCCCTATCCGCATGGCAATACTCCTGCTGAAGCCGGGCATCATAGATTCTTTGGGTGAAGCCGGGGTTAAACACCGGGGGCGGAAAGCCATAATTCGGCTCTATTTTCGGACCAGAAAGGACCGATTCCTCCCCCCACCTTAAGCCACCCTTAAACTTGCCCTGAAATAATGGCTTCCTCGCAAACGAGTTAACCTTCTTGTAAAAAAGGAGGGTCCCTTGCAGCCCAATCAAATCGACCTTGTTCAGAATACCTTCAAAAGCGTCGTGCCCATCAAGGAGGTGGCGGCGGAACTGTTTTACAAGCGTCTGTTCGAACTTGACCCGTCCCTCGAATCGATGTTCACCGGAGATATGCGCGAACAGGGCCAAAAGCTGATGAGCGCCATCGCGTTGGTCGTTGGCGGGCTCAAGAATTGGGAACGTGTCGAGGCGACCGTCCGGGAATTAGGAGTACGCCATGTGGATTATGGCGTCAAACCCGAACATTATGTAACGGTCGGCGCCGCCCTGATCTGGACTCTGCAACAGGGGCTGGGCGACGCTTTCACCGATGAGGTGAAACAGGCCTGGAGCACCGCCTATGAAGCCATCGCCACGACCATGATGGATGCTGCCAAGTCGCGGGCGGCCTGATCAACGTTCTGGCGTAAACAGAGTTTGTATTTCTCTGCTGTTAACGTCCGGTTATCATTTGATCCGCAAAATCCGGGGGCCAAATAAACGTGGGGGCGACGCAGATGCCCGTTACCTATTTTTCCTCAACCGGCGCAATATCCTTCGCCCCGGTCGCCCCGCGCGATCAAGCGGTTGGGCCGATGGAGGTCGTCTTTTCCGTGTCGCCACCCGATGAGATAATCGAGCCCCCGCGCGGCGGCCATCCCGGTATGTCCCGTCGTTCCCGAACCATCGTGGCGACAGCCGCGTTGACCGCCGTCGCCGGCCTGATCATGGCGGGGGCCATTTCCTAAAAGGTCTATAATGCCGGCCGCGCCGGGGACAGCCGCCCCCCCATGCGCAGCGGTTCCACCCGTCGGGCGAGACCGGTTTCGTCGTCGGTTTCGATAAACACCGCGCACAATGTCGCCTCGCCTTCCGCCGCTTCAAGACGCGGGCCGGGCAGCTTCTTCCGGAAGCGTTCGATCGACGCTTCCTTCTTCATCCCGATCACCGAATTGTAATCGCCGCACATGCCGATATCGCTGATATAGGCGGTACCGCCGGGCAACACTTGCGCATCCGCCGTCGGCACGTGTGTATGGGTTCCTACGACAGCGCTGATCCGTCCATCCAGCATATGAGCCATCGCCAGCTTTTCGCTGGTGGCCTCACCATGGAAATCGAGAATGATGGCGGCGATATCCGATCCGAGGTGACGGTTAAGCAGCGCCATCTCCACGCCGGCGAACGGGTCATCGAGCGACGGCATGAACAGAAGGCCCATGAAATGAAGCACCAGCACCTTGCGGCCCCGATGGTCTGGAAAAATGGTGGCCCCGGCGCCCGGCGTACCCTCGGGATAATTGTACGGCCGCAGCAGGCGCTTCTCCCGGTCGAAATGCGGGATGATCTCTTTCTGGTCCCAGGCGTGATTTCCGGTGGTGATGACGTCGGCGCCCGCCGCGAAGAACTGATCGCAGATCTTTGGCGTAATACCAAACCCGCCGGCGGCGTTTTCCCCGTTCACGACGATGAAATCCAGATCGAGTTCCCGGCGTAAAGTCGGCAGCGCATCGCAAACCGCACGCCGGCCGGCCTTCCCCACCACATCGCCGCAGATTAATATTTTCATGGGGAGTCCTTTATCCGGCGCAGCGGTGAACGCTTTTTTCCGTCACGACCCAATCCAGTGCCGCGTCACGCCCATCATGGGGCACGTCCGCCACTAGCTGCACCTCGAACGCAATGCCGACCGCGACGATCGGGACCGATTGCCGTAAAAAAATCAGGGTCCGGTCATAATAGCCGCCGCCATAGCCGAGCCGGTTGCCGCGCGAATCGACAGCAAGCAGCGGAACCAGCAAAACCCTGGGGGTTAGCACCCGCGCTGAATCCGGCGGCTCGGACAGGCCGAAGGGCCGTTGCACCAGTTCGACGCCCGGTTTCCATTGGCGGAACAGCAGCGGCTTTGCGCGCCCCTCAACGACGGGTAGCGCACATCGTGAGCCCTGATCCGTCAGACCGGTCAGGAGACGGCGAATATCCAGCTCATCGCGGATGGGCCAGTAACCCGACACCACATCATCGTCGTCGATCACCAGCCCCTGTCGACGTGCATCCTGAAATTGCCGCCATAATTTATCCGCCGCCTCGCGGCCGGCGTTACGATGGGCCTCGCGGCGCAGCGGGCGCATTTTCTCGGCCAGCCGGTGCTTCGCCGCATCAATATAGGTTTGGGGCACAAATCCTCGAATTTACGCAGCTATGCCCCGGTTCGGTTCCGGTTCGGCCCCGGTTCGGCGATGAAAAATTCGCCGCCTGTCACCCGTAACGGAACCCTTACCAGCCAGAGCAGCCTGGCGTGATCATAAAACATTAAGACGATGCCGCCTCGGCCGTCCGACGATGTCATCCACCTAGAGCCCGCTTTCGCAGGTGGGCGCCATATACCGAAACCAGGGCTCCGGCAGGGACAGCTCCCTATAGGTAGATATCGGCCCCGGGGATGTCGTGTCTCGCGCACCGCGCAGCACCGCCCACTTTAACTTAGGCTGCCTCAAGCCGCGCCGCAATGCGTTCGATGTGCGCCGCTAAATTTTCCATGGTTTGCGCGACATGTTCCATGGTCGGCGAATTGTCTTCCTTGGACCCTTCTCTGCTATTCAGCGCGGTCAGGCTTTCCGAAAGCTCGTCGGCGATCAACAGGCTCGCCATGACCAACAGGCGCGCATCGCCGACCTGACCGACGGAGGACACCAGCTCCTGTACCCGGCCATCGACGTAATTAGCCAACTCCGTGAGATGGCCGTCCTGACCGTCGTCACAAGCAATACGGTAAGACCGGTCATTGATGGTGACGTCAACCTGCGCCATTTTCCTCGTCTTCTTTCAATACTGCCTGCAGCCGTTCAATGGCCGCATCAAGCCTCTCCGAAACCTCGCGTGACTGGGTTTCCAGGATCGTGCATTTGGCGCGGGAAGCGGCAAGCGCCGCCTCGGCATCCGAATTTGATCCATGGTCGGCCTCGCGCACGGGCCGTTGGGCCGCCGCTTCGAGCCGCGCCAGTGCGCGGTCCAACCGTCCCTTAGCTTCCTCTAGCCGTCCCATCCGGCGCAATCTTCCCTATTCATTGCTTTTCCCGCAATTGCCGCAGCATAAGATGTCCGCTGCAAAATCGTCAACCACATGGCACACTCGGCCACGATGACCAAACAAAAAACAACGAGCGGTTTGACTGGGCGCCGGCGCGCGATCCGGGTATATGGGCTTGCCGATGCCATGCGGGCCGGCGCGGTCGCACACGAGCTCGGCCTGGCAATCAGACTATTTAGCACGCCCGACGCCGTGGCCAGCATGGGCCCGGCCTGGTTCCGGAACATCGTTAGCGAGCTTGAACGGGCCTATCCGGCTCTGGATGTGGAGGCGGTGCTCGATTGCGGCGACGCGGCCGGCTACGCGCTGGCCGCGCTAAGGTCCGGCGTCAAGATCATCCGGTTTTCGGGCAATCCGTCAGCCGCCAGCAAGATAAAGGACATCGCGGAGACCTATGGCGCCCGGCTTGAGAGGAGCCCCTCACGAATCCTCGATACACGGAGGGAAAAGGATGCGGATGCGGCGCTGCGTAAATGGTTGGCGGCCAAATAGTCAGCAGCGCGAAGTTTCGCAGGGGGCGGTGATATTGACCTGTTTCATCCATGCGCCCCATAGAGGCAGCCGATGGCAAGGCTGATTTTGACGATCAGCGCATAGACCTCGCGGACCGGGCTAAGGATGCTTGTCTCGATTGCCTGGTAGTCCTCGGTTTGCGGTTGGCCGGCCCCCTCCTCCGCCACAATGTCGCGTGATTTGAGCTCATTGCCCAGACCAAACTCCGCCTCGACAATCGCGATCACGGAATCGATATCCATCATGAGAGCCATCCGGATCAGGTCTTCGCGGCTGGTGACGTTGTGCTCCGCGAAGCGGGGGACCCGGCAGACCAGAATCAGCAGATAGATCATCAGTCCCTGGCGAAGGATGTGAAGGCTGTCCATCAGCACGCGATCGCCCGCTGCCGGACGCAGCTCACCATAGCCAAGCTCGTCGCACAAATGGTAGAGGTCGAGCAGATCGTCGCGGAAGATCCAGACCAGCCGTTCGATGGCGTCGGCCCGCACATCGCCGGCGAGGGCGTCGGCAAGCGATCGGCAGGCCCGGATATTGGACCGGCTTTCGCCGTGATAGGCCCGACTGATCCAAAACCCGCGATCCAACAGCAATGCATAGCCGAGCATGGTGTTGAGACTGCCGAACGCCTTGGCCCGGACCACATGGTCAACCAGAGTACGGACCCGGGGCGACGCATCGTAAAGCCCCTTGAGGCTGTCGAGATCGACCATGGCCGCATGCCCCAGCCCGCCGATGACATGGGCCAGATACCCCAGCTGCTGGAGGGTGGCATTATGCGGGATGGCGCGGATTTTCGACGGATCCCGCCGCCCGCCGGCGGATGTGAAGGACCGTTTGGATGGCCGCGAGCCGGTCAGGGGCAACAGATTAGTGCCGAATGCATCGAGAAGCTGGCCGTAATCCGGGTCGGCAAACAATTTGTCATGCCAGGATTTGATACCGAGAAAAATATCCAGGCCAAGATCCGACTGCCGATACAGCGCGTCCGGTTCGTTGGCGGGCGGCTTCATTTCCGCTTCATACAACCTGAGAATTGTGTGGCGGGCCAGATCCCGGTTCTGAAACAGGAAATAGCCGTCGCCACCCTGGATGGAGCTTTCGTGGCGCACGGGAACGCCGGCCGCCACGAAATGCTGGCGCGCTTCGGGGGAGAAGATATAGGCCTGCCGGTTTGCGATAGAGCCTCTGGCGCCCCCCCGTCCGAAGGACTCGCCGTGGGTATTGAAGATGACGATTTCGACACCGTCGGACAGGTGCTCGGCCATGATCTGGGCCAGTTTTATATGGAGCCTCTCTATGGCAAGGCTGGCGGTGATCTGGCCCACGAAGCGGCCCGCATCGGAAAAACCTGTCTGAACCGCCACCCTGCCGCGCCGCCGGATATAGGCGGCGTAGGACTCGACGCGGGCAAGCTGGCCGATGATATCGGCGCCGCGCTCGAGCCCGATCTGAGTCTCGAACAACGGCGAGATATCGAGCCTGTCGTCGACACCGTATTTTTTCGCCAGATAGAGGGCCGACAGCAGGGTAAGCGGCCTTTCGCATTCCGCCACCAGAAGCCGGATCGGGACAGCGCAATCGATATGCTTCAGAATTTGCGCGGCCAGCATCATCAGACGCCCGGCGGTGGTCCTCTCGGCATCAAGATTGGCGAAATTCACCTGCTGGCCGGACTGGTTCAGTATCCTTTGGTTAAGCCGCTCCATCAGGAGACGGGTGGAACTTCCCGACCGGCTTTGCGAGACATCGCGGCCATCGACGGAGCGCATGGCGTTGCGCACCTGCAGCGCGTTGAGACGAAAATGGATCTCGCCCGCCCCGAAACCGCAGCTGGCGATATCCTGGGCAAGCAACAGGCATTCCGTCGCCAGGGCGTCATTCTCCGTGGCGGTCGCCAGAGCTCTGAGCTCACCGGCAATGGCGGCTGAATCAACCAGCTTACCCTGCCGCTCGGTAAGGGCGTCGGCCGCCTCCGTCAGGCTCATCGCACCGGATTTCAGGGCCGCGAAACGCGCGCAATCCGCTCGCGTCGCTTCATACTCCTCCTTCAACCTCGCCACGAGACCGTGCAACGCGCTTTCCTGGGCATCAGAATCGTTGATTTCCAGCACCCCGGCGAGCCGGCCGGCGTAAGAGTCCATGGCGGCGGCCTTTTCACGCAGACGGAAAAGAAAACTGTCCGTCCAGTGTATGTCGTCCCGTCCGTCGAGATCGTAACCGACCCAGCTTGCCACCGTCAGCGGCGCGAGAGGCGTCTCCCTCCATCCGGCGGAATTGTTGCTCCGCGCGGTCTCCAAAATCCCTCGATTGAGCCAGCCCACCGCCTCGCGCGCATGACCGAGCGCGACCATGGCCCGGTCATGTTCTTCGTCGAGTGTGATGCCGGGCGACGGTTCGAGCGCCGGCGCCGGCGCCGCCGGATCGAGGACCATGCGGCCCACCGCATCCGATTGTTCGGCGGTCAGGGCAAAGACCGGATGCCCCGTCAACACCGCGCCAAAACACCACCGGCGTTGCTGCTGCATCGGCATCCGGCATAGGGCGTCGCGTTGCGATACAAGAGAGCGATCCGCATTGACGCCAAGCATATCGGCAAGATCATGGGCGCGCTGGCTCAGGGCCTTGTCCGAAAGATCCGTGAGACATTGTGCAATATCCCCGAGTCCGGCCACACCGGAATCGAGATCCTGGCTCAGCCGGTCGGCGAGTACGGCGATGGGATTGACCGATGTAATGACCTTGCCCTGTTCGCGCAGGGCCGCCAGATCCGTCTCAAGCTGGGTTTCAAGTTTTGCCATGGTAGTGCCCCGTGGCTTCAATAGGCGACCAATATTCTTATTCTAAGGTATAGACCGTGATACCCTAATGTTTGTTTAGCTTCGCCCCGTGCTGACCGGGATCATCACCATGCAGCCTGGGGCAAGGTACGGTCAGGGGTCGATGCCAAGCAATTTTGCCGCGGTTCCGCCGAGGATGGCGATCCGATCGTCGTCGCTCAATCCGGGTGTATTCAGGACCAGATCGATCTCGGTGGTGGTCCAGCCATACGGATAGTCGGTTCCGACCATGATCTGGCCGGGTCCGGTTTCGGCGATCAGATGGCGTAACGCCTCGGGGGTAAACACGATGGAGTCGAAAAAGAGCTGACCGTCTTTCAGATAGGATGTCGGCGGTTTCCTGGGCAACGGCCCCACCCGGCGGGGAAACGTCCGGCACACGGCGTCCGAACGGTGGGCGTAGGAAGGCAGGTAGCCGCCGCCGTGCACGGCGCAGATTTTGAGCCCGGGATAGCGGTCGAGCGTGCCTTCGAAGATGAGGTGCGACAACGCGATCGTCGTCTCAAGCGGATTCCCGATCGTGTTGCCCAGGACACCGCTGCCGGAAAGCCGTCCGCTTTCCTCCAACTCGGCGGTTCCCTTCGGGTGCATGAAGACCAGCAGATCGAGCTCTTCGCACTTGGCCCAAACCGGATGGAATTTCGGATCGGCCAGTTCAAGACCCTCCACGCTACAGCCGACGCTGACGCCACGGAGGCCAAGGGTTTTTGCGGCAACCTCGATCTGCTCGACCGCAAGATCGGGGTGTTGCAGGGCAATGGTCGCGAAGGCGACGAAGCGGTCGGGCGTGGCCGCGCACATTTCGGCCAGGGCATCGTTCTGGATCCTGATCAATTCGGCGGCGGCCTCACGCTCTGTGTGATACCAGTACGGATTGATGCTGAGCGCCGCGACATCGAGCCCCTGTTCGTCCATCGCGGCGATGCGCGTTGTGGTATCGGTCATCAGCAAGTCCGCCTTCTCGCAGTCCTGACCGACAATCGCCAGCGCTTCGGGCACCGCGCAATGGGCGTGAATATCCACCGTCTTGATCCGTGTTCCCTTGACGACGACTTCGCGGCGGCGTGGCTGCGTATGCGGTGTCGCATGATCGGACGGGAACGCATCGGCCGGAGCCGCGCTCAGCGCGCAGCCAACGAATCCGATCCCTGAGGCGCCGTTGCCCATCTGTTGTCCCCTTATTTTCCGGTGCGCCGAAGCTGCCGCGTTGCCTATGGTATATCGGGCCCTATCCAGGCGTCCACCGCCGGGCCGCCCCCGCCCGTGCTCCATCCATGCAAAGCCGGCTGGCGTCCGATTGGCGAAAAACCGGGTTCATGGTAGCGTCGCCTTTTCGGGAATTACAGCCAGACCCGCCTGAAGGCGGGTCAATAGGAGGGGACAAATGACGGCATACTGGATGAGCAAGGTTCAGATCACGGATGAGGCCGGCTATGGCGAATACGCCAAACGAGCCGGACCGGCGATCGAAAAACACGGCGGCCGGTTTCTCGCCCGTGGCGGCAAATGCGTGACCCTGGAGGGCGATGAATACCCCCGCAATGTTCTGGTCGAGTTTGCCACCCTCGACCAGGCTGTCGCCTGCTACCATTCGAAAGAATATCAGGAGGCCTGGGCGTTCCAGAAGGACGCCGCCGATCGATTGGTCTGCATCGTCGAAGGGATCTGAGAATTCGGGTGCGGAAGGACGCGAGGGGGGGGGAGTCATTTTTTTCGAGGAACAACCCCATGCAAAGTAGGGCGAAGTAGGAATCGGGACAAAATGTGAAGTTAAATATTAAATTTTCCCCGTGTTTTGACACAATATTTCACGTCAAGTTCCGCCGCCGCTATAATCCCGGTCGCTTGTGCGAACAGCCAGGAGCCGACATCGCTATTGAAAAAACAGTCACCCTGAACAGTCTTCGTAACCGGGGGAATATCGCCCTTTCCCATTGACTTGCCCATTGACAGGGTGCGTCTTTTATTTGAATAAGAACCGATCAAGAACTGGCGATTAACTGGGGGAAAAAATGACGACGAACGCAAAATCGGTGAAATTGGCGGTCATGAATGCGGTGCATGACCTGCCGGTATTGGTGGCCCGGGACGAAGGGTTTTTCAAGGACGAAGGGCTCAATATCGAATTCGTGACAACCCCGGGCATGGCGCAGGTCACAACCTCCCACACGGTTAAATTTGACTCCGTGTTCGAGCGCCCGCTGGATTCGGTTTATAACGAAGGCGGCATCGACCAATTTCGCATGTGCGAATGGGGGATCGTCAAACGCGCCGTCGAGGCCGAAGCGGGTGGATTACGCGCGCGCAAAATCGTTTCGCTGGGCGCGTCCATGTCAATGTTCGCGATCGTTGTCAGTCCGGACTCAAATTTCTATGAGCCGGAAATGCTCAAGGACAAACCAATCGCGGTAACCCCGAATAACGGGTCGCATTTCGTTACGTTGAAAATGATCGAAGGGTTTTTGGCGAAAGAACATGTCAAGGTGACCAACGCCGGATCGATGCCGCAACGGATTGACGCGCTTAAAAAGGGCGAGGTCGCCGCGGTCAGTTTAATGGAACCGTGGATCAGCGTTGCGGAGAAAGAAGGCCTTCGTGTCTTGATGGAAGCGCATTCGACCCGCGCCGAAGCGGCCGGCGACGATCTCGACGGGCCGACGCTTGCAGCCATGTTCCGCGCCCAGGCACGCGCCTGCGAAGTGCTCGCCAAGGATCCGACGCCTTATGTGCATTACTTCGTCAATGAAACCGGCGGGCGGCTGGAAGCCAAGGACTTCCGCCATCAGCGCCTGTTGCATGCCCCGCCGCAGCCCTATACGCGCGAGCGCTGGGACGACACCTATAACTGGACCGTCGGCTGGAATATGACCATGGCAAATGCCAGTTACGAAGCCATCGTCGATAACCGCGCGTTTGAATAGGGCTGTTTGAAACGATCATCTTTCGCCCGGTGAATTGAAGTTTTCAAGGCGCCGATAGTGACGGCAAAGGGTCTGGGGACTTGTTCCCCTATGCTTTGCCGGCACCTGCATTGGGACAGGGTTCGTCTTTGATAAAAGGCGCTGCGTGGCATCCTCAAGCTTGCGGCACGGATGATCCGCTTTCCCCCTGACGGCCTGGCGTCACCGACCGACAGAACCTCCTTAACGGCTGCAATTGGCATCGGCGAGAACTCGCTAAAAGACGATCCTGACGATCTCGATTGCGCATCCGCCGCCGTGGCCTTGTCAAAGCCGGGGGCTCGTCGGTGATTGCCGACATCTTTGCAAATAAAAAGCGAAGAACTTGACTCAGATCAATACCTCCCCTTTCCATGATCCGCAAAATAGTTTTTATTGATTGTACAAACGGGGGGAACGATGAACACATCGGCTGGTGATTCAAACGAGTTGCGGATCCTCCTCTTACCGAGCCATCCCGAATACCGAGCCATCCCGACGTATTTCCGCCACCGGCTGACTCCAGACTGGTCGAACGGACCGGGGCCGAGACGCGGGCGGCGACGCTCATTGAAAATTATCAGAGAGATAGGAAGAACGGAACCGTCCTGGCGGGCACACCGCAAACGCCCCGCCTGAACGGCCGGTCCGAGCGTAGTTCAGTAGTGTGAATCGAAGAGAGCCAACTCAAACCAACGGAGAATATAAGATGAAAAGGCTACTAATATCTAGCCCGGATTATTCACGGTGGTCGGATGGTTTGAGCAAGGCGCGTGGTATCGTCCGGGTTGACG
>JAQBTY010000124.1 GCA_027624735.1 Pseudomonadota bacterium
ACCGCATCACACCAAGTGGTCTGGTTTTGCTCCGCCCAAGTGGTCTAATTTTACTCCGCCGTTGACAGTCACCGGCGCTGCTGTCACCGGCGCTGCTGTCACCGGCGCTGCTGTCACCGGCGCTGCTGTCGATTGTGTGGCAAGTTTCTAGAGCCCGTCAGCCGGACCCAGTTGTCATCTCAGTGATCATGAACAGTGAACGTTCTCCTCCAAGCCCTCCCCTGACTGCCTTAGGTCGTCCGCTTTATTGGATTATTTTTTAAAAATGTGCGGCAATTACGAAACAGGCGCAAGGGCGATGTAAGAATCCATGTGCGCTGTGATCGCCGAGAATCGGAAGTAGGCGGTGTTCTGATACCGAATTTTCTACTTTGCATGGGGTTGTTTTGCAAAAAAGATTTTTGCCCCCCTGTACGCTTGATGGTGATCCGAGACGAGTTTGATGGGGCGAGGGAAAGTTCGTGTCCTGATCGTCACGAAATGCTCAGACACCGATTAAATTTTTACCTTCCAACCAGTCCAAAAAATTAAACCGGACAGCAGTGGGCCACGCCCGCGACGGACGAGGATGGGAAGGCGGTTAGTGCGCAAGCGGCAAAATTCCATTTATCCACAAGACTTTGTAACAATTTTGGATATTGTGCTAATTTTGGTACACTCTCGTAAGGCGTGGTGATAGATTATGCCGGACATATTGAAAAGCAAACCGAGACAGAAGCACTGAGAAAAATATAATGAGCAATCCCGATCCCAACCGGAACTATACCAACGCCGCCCTCAGGATTGGCGCGCCGGATCCGCTGCCCGATCGGCCGGCCGCCGAATTCATTTCCATTGTCTCGACCAATGACTGGGTCAATGACGAATACAAGCTGATGGTCGTCGACGTGCACGAAAAAGCGATGAACGCCAAGGGCGGGCAGTTTTTTCATCTGCTGTGCCCGTCGCCCGATGGCGCCGAGGTCTGGATGCGCCGGCCCATGAGCATCTATCGGGTCAATGAAGAGAGCTGCCAGCTCGAATTTCTTTACAAGTGCGAGGGCCGCGGCACCGTCGGCATGGGCATGCTGGAGCCCGGCGACGAGTTCAATATTACCGGCCCGCTGGGCATCGGTTTCACCATCGATCCCGCGTGGAAGAATATCGTCGTTCTGGGCCGTGGCGTCGGGCTCGCGACGCTTGCCCCGCTGTCGAAAATGGCGGCCGACCGGAACGTCGGGGTGACAGCCATTCTGAGCGCCCGCAATCCCGACGTGGTGATGTCGGTCGATCTGTTCGAAAATCTCGGGGCGAAGACCGTGGTTGTGGTCGATAGCGATGGCGGCAGCGCCGTGGAAAATGTCGAGAAAATTCTCGAGGGGCTTATCGCCGACGGGAAGGCGGACGCGTTCTATACCTGTGGGTCCAACCGCCTGCTCACGCTCATGAAGCGCCTGGGCGCGGTGCATGACATTCCCGGCCAGGTCGCCATGGAGCAGATCATGGTGTGCGGTTTCGGCGCCTGCTACGTCTGCATGCGCACGTTCGAAGTCAATGGCGAGCGCATCCTGCGGCGGGTATGCCGCGAAGGCCCCATATTCAACATGCAGGAGGCGGTCGGATGGTAGATCTGTCTGTAAAAATCGGCGATATCACCCTACAGAACCCCATAACCCCGGCATCGGGCGCGTTTTCGTGGTAATATAACGATGTGATCGACCTCAACCGGCTCGGGGGTCTGGTGGCCAAGACCATCTGCCGCGAACCGCGGCTCGGCAATCCAACGCCGCGCATGGCCGAGACCGAAGCCGGGATCATTCAGTCGATCGGGCTGCCGGGTAAGGGGATCAAATATTTCCTCGATCATATCGTTCCCGAATACGCCAAGTTCAAACCGCCTTTGATCGTGAGCTGTTCGTCGGAAAGCCCCGAAGATTTCGCCGAACTGGCGCGTGAGCTCAGCGTGCCCGATGTGGATGTGGTGGAATGCAATATCTCGTGCCCGACCCGCAACACCTCGGGCGGTAATTTCGCGCTGGATACCGAACACACCAAGAATGTGGTGGGGATGATCCGGGCCGCGACCGACAAGCCGCTCTGGGCCAAGCTATCGCCCAGCGCCGGCGATATTGTCGCCGTCGCGCTGGCGGCGCAGGAAGCCGGCGCCGATGCGCTCTGCATCGCCAACACGTTCCTGTCGCTCAAGATCCGCACCGACAATTTCCGCCCGGCGCTGGGCAACAAGTTCGGCGGCATGGTGTCGCCGGCGCTGAAGCCCATCGTGCTGCGCATGGTCTATCAGGTGGCGAAAGAAGTCAGCATTCCGATCATCGGCATCGGCGGTGTGACCAAGGCGGAAGACGTGGTCGAATACATGCTGGCCGGCGCGTCCGCCGTCGGCATCGGCTATGCCGGGTTCCGCAACCCCACCGCGCTGACCGCCATCATCGACGATCTGGAAGCCTGGTGCATCGAGCGCGGCATCGACAAGGTCTCCGACCTGATCGGCGCGGTGCGCGACGACGATATGGAAATGGACACCCTGGCCGCCGCGTCGGTGGGGGTGTGAGGGTTACAGATCATCCCCCGGCACGGTACCGGCGGGCAGGGCGCTGACGTGATCGAATATCGCGCCGGGCCGGGTGAACCAGATCCGGTCGGCATCCGGGTGATTGACGATGTGGCTCAATATGTCGCGCAAGCCCGCCAGACGGTATGGCTGGCCGACGACGAAGGTGTGGAGCGCCAATGAGAACACCAGCGGCTGTTTCTGCGACTGGCGCATCTGTTCGTCGAAATGGGCGGTCACCATTTCGGTAAAATCGGCGGCGGTGTGGCGGCGGCTCAGTTGGGCCGGGGAATCGTTGATCTCGATGTGATAGGGGATCATCAGCAGCGGGCCTGCGCGGGTTCGCATCCATGTCGGCTGATCGTCGCACGACCAATCCATGATGAAGCGGTATCCGGCTTCCTTCAGCAAATCGGGGGTGTGGGCGCTTTCCGAAATCCAAGGCCCCATCCAGCCGCCCGGGCCTGAAGCTTCGTGTTTGTTGAAAGTGTCGGTGGCATTGCCGATCAGGGCGCGTTCTTCTTCTTCCGTATAGTCGCCCTGCTGCTCCGAATTGGTGACGCCATGGCCGATAAACTCATCGCCGCGGTCGCGGATGCGGGCCGGGATCTGCGGGGCATAATCGTAGATGGACGAATTCATCAGATGGCAGGCCGGCAGGCCGAGTTCGTCCAGCAGCTCGAACACCCGCCAGATCCCGACCCGCAGCCCGTAATCGCGCCATGAAAAATTGCGCACATCAGGCTGGGTGCCGGGATTGGTCGGGGTGTGGCCCAGCCCTTCGCCAAAGCTGAAATGTTCGATGTTCAACCCGATATAAAAGGCGAGCCGCTTGCCGTCCGGCCAAGTGTAATCGGCACGCTCTATTATCGGTGAATAATCGTAGCGGCCGTGTTTCCTGAGCTGCATCTGTCTCTGACCCCGATTTTGCAGTGAATATGACGGGTTAGCATGGCACCGCATCATTGGAGCGGCAAGAGCACTCCGGCCCACCCCTAACTCGTCACCCGAGGGTGACGAATTGTGTTGTCACGACTCCCCCTTTTCGAGTGGGCCTAAACAACGTATTTTCTGGCCACGGTTTAAAAACAAGGAAGGACGCTGGTGTCATAGTCAGCGTCCCATGAGGAGAAAAATATGTCGGATACGGAATGGGATGTCATCGTCGTTGGCGCGGGCAATGCGGCGGGCTGTGCGGCGTTGGCCGCGAAAGACGCGGGCGCGGAGAAAGTCGTCATGCTGGAGCGCGCGCCGGAAGACGAAGCCGGCGGCAACACGCGCTTCACCGCCGGTGCCATGCGCGTCGTCTATGACGGGGTCGAGGACATCCAGAAGCTGGTCGAGCTGTCGGATCAGGAGATCGAGGATACGGATTTCGGCACCTATACCAAGGATCAGTTCTTCGACGACCTTTTCCGGGTGACCGAATACCGCACCGATCCCGACATGGCGGAAATTCTGGTGACCCGCTCGCTCGAGACTCTGACCTGGATGCGGAGCAAAGGCATAAGGTTCGTGCCGATTTATGGCCGCCAGGCGTTCAAGATCGACGGCAAGTTCAAGTTCTGGGGCGGGCTGACGGTTGAAACCAACGGCGGCGGACCCGGCCTATATGAATCGCTGCAACAGATAACCAAACGCGAAGGCATCGAGACCCTGTTTGAATCCCGCGCCCTGGATCTGATCATGGACGGCGTTAAGGTCAGGGGCGTCCGCGTCAAGCAGGGCGACAAGATCGTGGACATGAAGGCCAAGGCCGTGGTCATGGCGTCGGGCGGGTTTCAGGCCAATCCCGAATGGCGCACACGCTATCTCGGCCCGGGTTGGGATCTCGCGAAAATCCGCGGCACCCGTTTCAACACAGGCGACGGCATTCGGATGTCGACCGATATCGGGGCGGCGACCTATGGCAACTGGTCCGGCTGCCACTCCGTCGGTTGGGACCGGAATGCGCCGGAATTCGGCGATTTGGCGGTGGGCGATCAGTTCCAGAAGCATTCCTATCCGTTTTTCATCATGGTCAACGCCACCGGCAAGCGCTTTGTCGATGAAGGCGCGGATTTCCGCAACTATACCTATGCGAAATACGGCCGCGTCATCCTTGAACAGCCGGCGCAATTCGCCTGGCAGGTGCTGGATGCCAAGGTCGCCCATCTCAAGCGCGATGAATATTCCATCCGCCAGGTCACCAAGGTGACCGCCAATACCATAGAAGAACTGGCCGACAAGCTGGAAGGCGTCAACAAGGCAGAGTTCCTGAAGGAGATAGCGGCGTATAACGCCGCCGTTCGCCAGGACATCGCCTACAATCCGAACATCAAGGACGGGCGCTGCACCGAGGGGCTTCCCATCAACAAATCCAACTGGGCCCAGACCATCGATACGGCGCCCTTCGAAGGCTACCAGGTGACTTGCGGCGTGACGTTCACTTTCGGCGGCCTGCGCATCAATACCGACGGCCAGGTGGTGGATACGGATCTCAATCCCATCACGGGTCTTTATGCCGCTGGCGAATGTGTCGGTGGGATTTTCTACTTCAACTATCCGGGCGGATCGGGTCTTACCACCGGTTCGGTCTTTGGCCGGCTGGCCGGCACGTCCGCGGGCGGGGCGGCCAGCGCATAGGAATGGGGCGTCCGTAGAGAACGAGGGGTTAAGTCCCCTTTAAGGCCTCGGGCCTAGTTTTCCCTGGGGTGCCGCCTGTGAGCGGCTCCAGGGAAACACCAAATGAACCGCGCCGAGCGCCGCCAGTCGGCCCGGGCCAATCGCAGAGCCCGAAAACAGGGTCATACGCCGCCACCGCCCAAAGCGATGACCGCCGATATCGTGCACGACATGGAAGCGGCGGTGGCCTGCCATCAGCGGGGCGATTTGATCAGCGCGGCGGGCCTCTATCAGAGTGTCCTCGACCGGTTCCCCGATCAACCCGATGCGCTCCATCTCCTGGGGGTGATCGCCGGTGAGATGGGCGAGCTGGAAAAGGCGATGAAACTGATCGACCGCTCGCTGCAGCTCGACCCCGGCAATGCCGTCTTTTTCAACAATTACGGCAATGTATTGCGTCAGATCGGCGCCCCCATGGATGCTACCGCCGCCTACCGCCGCGCGCTGTTGTTTGCCCCCGATTACGCCGTTGCTCACAATAATCTGGGCATAGCCCTGAGCCGCTGCGGGGAGGCGGAAAAGGCGGAGATGAGTTTTCGGCGCGCGATAGAGATCGAACCCGCCTATTTCGACGCTCATAATAACCTTGGCACCTGCCTTTATAGCCAGCGACGTCTGGAAGAGTCGGTATCCGCCTTTCGCGATGCGGTCACGGCGGACCCTGACCAGCCATCCGGCTACACTAATCTCGCCAACGCGTTGACCATGCTGGGCCGTTCGGAAGAAGCGGAAGCGGCTTGTCGCGAGGCCCGCCGCAGAGCGCAAAACGTCTGATCCGCGCTCTTGGCCCATAAAACACGCGGTCATTGGTTTTGACGGCTAATTCTTCTGCGGGTACACCAGATAAGGGAGACTTCTTAAAACAGCCCATAAGGGGCGGAATCCGTCATGCGCTATATCCTTGCAGTCGATATCGGCGGCACCTTCACCGATCTGGTCGCCTATGATCTGGATAGCGGCGCCGTTCGTTACGCCAAGACACCGACCACCTATAACGACTTCGTCGAGGGCATCTTCACCTGTTTTTCCAAAGCGGATGTTTCAGTCAGGGATGCGGCGCTCGTCAAACACGGCTCCACACTGGTGATCAATGCGCTGATCCAGCGCCGGGGCGCGAAGACCGCCTTGATCACCACCAAGGGGTTCCGCGATACGCTGGAAATCGGCCGCGGCAATCGTCCAACGCCGTTCGATCTGCGTTATAGGCGGGACGATGCGCTGGTGCCGCGCACGCTCCGCTTCGAGGTCGCCGGAAGGATCGATGGCAAGGGCCGCGAACTCGAGCCGCTCGACATAAAAGCGCTCGACAGGCTTGGCGACGATTTCGCGGCGCTCGGTATCGAGGCGGTGGCGATTTCGTTTCTCAATTCCTACGCCACGCCCGATCACGAAGCGGCGGCAGCAAAGCTGCTGCGCTCAAAATTGCCCGATGTTTATGTTACCGCCGGGACAGAGCTGTCGCGGGAATGGTCCGAATATGAGCGAACCGCGACGGTTTGCGCCAATGCCTATGTGGGCCCGTCCCTGACAGGCTATCTGGAGCGTTTCGAAGGGGCGCTTGCCGATCATCAGTTTGACGGCGCGCTCTATATGATGGGATCCAATGGCGGTGTGCTGACGGCAGAACGCGCCCGGCACGAGCCGGTGACGCTGGTCGAATCCGGACCGGTCGGCGGCTGTATCGGGGCGGCGGCGTTCGCCCGGGCACTGGGATTTGATAATGTCATCGCCTTCGATATGGGCGGCACGACCGCCAAATGCGCGCTGGTGACCCAGGGACGGTTTTCCGTGGAAAACTCAACCTATATCGGCGGGTTCGAAACAGGCTTTCCCATCCGCGCGGCGGTCATCGATATCGTCGAGGTTGGCGCCGGCGGCGGCTCCATCGCCTGGCTCGACAGTCAACGCAGGCTTCATGTGGGGCCAAAGAGCGCTGGCGCCGATCCGGGGCCGGCGTGCTATGGGAGAGGCGGCGCGGAGCCGACCGTGACCGACGCCAATCTGGTGCTGGGGCGTCTCAATGGCGACCGGTTTCTGGGCGGCGACCTCGGGCTCGATGTCGCGGCCGCGCGCGATGCCATTCGGACAAAAATCGCCGAACCGCTGGGCTATGACGATGAAGACGGCCTGCTCCGCATGGCCGATGGCATTATTGCCATTACGGTGATGCGGATGGCGAGCGCCATCCGCAGGATCAGCGTCGAACGTGGGCTGGATCCGCGTGACTTCGCCCTGTTCGCCTATGGCGGCGGCGGCCCGCTGCATGCCACCGCGCTGGCGCGGGATTTGAATATTCCGGTGGTTGTCATTCCGCCGGAACCGGGAAATTTCTCGGCGACCGGCATGTTGCTGGCCGATGCCCGCGTCGATGAACCGCGGACGTTTTTACGCGATCTGGATGATCGGGGCGTCAGGGAGTCCGGCGATTTGTTCGACTCCATGAAACGCGATGCGGCGCTGGTTCTGGCTGGTGAAAGCAAGGGCGACATGGTGTTTCAGCACGATGCGGAAATGCGCTTCAAAGGCCAGAAACATTCCATAAAAATCGATGTCGGCGGGCTCCCGTCGGCTTCGGCCATCCATGGGGTTTTTCTGGAGCAGTATCGCCAGCGATACGGCCACGCCGATGAGGCGGCTGCCGTGGAATATGTCGGGCTGCATCTTGGCGCGGAAATCAGCACCCCCGGGCCGGATGTCGCAAGACTCGCGCGCGAAACCGGCCAAGGCCCGGTCGATCCGGGGTCGCGGCCGGTGCGGATGCCCGATACGGTGCAGCCCGTCGATGTTGCCGTTTACGACCGAAACAGGCTGGCGCCGGGATTCGGGGCAAAAGGACCGGCGATTATCGAGGAATATGGCTCGACCACGCTGATCGGAAGCGACGATGCGTTTGAGATCGGCAAGCTCGGTGAAATCGGGATCGATTGCCGGCGGACAGAGGGGACAGGACAGGGCTGATGGGCGGCGAGGACCATGTTAAAGACTATAGTGTTGACCACATAACGCTGGAAGTGATCCGGGGCGCCTTCACGACCATCGCGGATGAGATCGATACCAATCTCGCGCGCACCGCCTACAGCATGCTGATCTATGAATATAAGGATTACGCGGTCGGTATTCTCGATGCCGCGGGCAATCTGATCTGCCAATGCACCGGCGGCATGCCGATCTTCATCGCCGACGTGTTGGGCGCCGCCGTACGGGACGGCCTGAAAATTTACGGGATAGAGGGGTTGCACAAGGGCGATGTGGTGATCACCAACCACGCCGCGACCATGGGGCAACATTTGAACAATGTCGCCATGTACAGCCCGGTCTTCGCCGGACCCGATGGCGATGAGTTGGTCGCTTTCGTCGTGGTGACCGCCCATTGGATGGATGTGGGCGGGCGTGTGGTCAGCTCGATTTCGAAATACGCCACCGATGTTTTTCAGGAAGGCATCCAGTTTCGCACGGTTAAGCTGCGGGCGCGCGGCGAACGCGTCGAAGAAATTTACCGCATGATCGAATACAACACCCGGTTTCCCGATCTGGTGAGGGGAGACATCGACGCCCAGCTCGCCGGCTGCACCATTGGCTGTGAGCGCGTCGCGGCGCTTTATGATCGCTACGGGATTGCTACTCTGGAAGCGGCGATCGACACCATCTGGACCCAGTCCGATGCTGCCGCGCGCGAGGCTGTTCGCTCCATTCCCGATGGACGGTACGAAGCGGAATCGTTTCTCGATGACGATGGCATCGATCTTGAAACGCCGCTGCCGATCCGTATATCGGTCATTGTCGAGGGCGATGAAATGACCATCGATTTTTCGGATATCGCCGATCAGGTCAAGGGGCCGCTCAATTCGGGAATAAGCGGCGGCGGTTATACGGTGGCGCGGGTTGCCTTCAAATATCTCGTGGCGCCCCATGAACCGGCCAATGAGGGCACGTTTCGCGCCCTGAAAATGATCCTGCCGCCGGGAAAAATTCTCAGCGCCACCGATAATGCGGCGATGGGGCGCTACAACATGCCGTTGCCCACCGTGATCGATACCGTGATCAGGGCGCTGGCGCCGGCGATACCCGATCGGGTTGCCGGCGCGCATTTCGGCAGTTTCTGTACTTTGCGGTTCCATGGCCGTCTGCCGGAAACCGGCGCGCTCTTTCAGATGAACGACAGTGGCTATGGCGGTTGGGGCGCCATTTCCGATGCTGACGGGCCCGGCCCGTTCCGCACCAACTGCCACGGCGATACCAGGGTTATTCCCACCGAAGTGCTCGAGGCCACCTATCCGGTTCGCATCGACGCTTTTGAATTGCGCACCGATTCAGGCGGCGCGGGAAAATTCCGCGGCGGGCTTGGCCTGACCAAGACTTATACGGTGCTCGAAGACCTGACGGTCTCCACCGGTTTCGAACGATCGTTGTGCCCACCCTGGGGCGTGCTTGGCGGCCTCGACGGGGACGCGTCCCGCGTGACCATCGAAGCCCCGGGCAAGGATCCCGAAATCGTCCTGAAGGACGAACGGCCGGTTGGGGCGGGCGGCCGGGTTATCGTAGAAACCGGTGGCGGCGGTGGTTTCGGCGATCCCGCCGCCAGGTCGAAAGACGCCATCATCGACGATATCCGCAACGGCTACATATCGCGCGAGGCGGCGGAAAAAATATACGGCGTGACGTCAGACATTAGATGACGGGTTGTTATGTCTATGTTCTGGGCAGTGATGGAAGCGGCGGACCGCGCACCTATGTGGGCTGGACCACGGATCTTGACCGCCGCCTGGCGCAGCACAATGCCGGTACCGGCGCGCGCTCGACCCGTGGACGCCAGTGGGCGCTGCTCTATGCCGAGCGTTACGCGACCCGGGAAGAAGCGATGAGCCGTGAGTGGTATCTGAAACGCGACAGGCGCTTCCGGGCGCGGCTGACGCCCCATCAAATTCCAATCGAATACAACAAAGGCCGCAAATCCCGAGGCGATTGACGATCGGGCGGCTGCGCCTTTACTGTTGCCCGATCAAGAGAGGTGACAAGGAAATGACGGGTCTGTCCTACGAAAATTCGCCCTATGCGATTCGCGACGACTTGGTCGAAGCGCATCGCCGCGTCTGGGACCGGTTCGCCAATGCCGGTACCTGGCTCGATGGCGCAACCCGTGTCCAGGTCGCCGCGGAGGCGCGGCAGGCGCGCGGCTGTACCCTCTGCGCCCGGCAAAAAGACGCGATGTCGCCCTTTGCCATCGATGGCCGACACGACACGCTCGGCGAATTGTCGGAGAAACGCATCGACCTAATTCACCGTGTGGTGGCCGATCCCGGGCGGCTGACCAGAAGCTGGTCCGAACGATTGCGCGCCGGCGGCATGCCCGGCGGTAAGGATGACACGGCGTATGTGGAGATCGTCAGTATCATCGCCCATGTGACGGCCATCGATACGTTCGCCCGCGCGTTGGGCCTGGCGCAACAGCCCCTACCGGCGCCGCGGGCCGGCGCCCCGTCGCGCTACCGTCCCGCCGAGGCGCGGCAGGGTGAGGCCTGGCTGCCCAATATAGCCTGGGATGACGTCGGTCCCAATGAAGCGGATTTCTGCAAGGGCCGGGAATCCAGCATTCGCCGGGCGCTGACCCTGGTGCCGGATGAGGCGCGCAGCTTCTTCGATCTGGTTTCGCACCAGTATCTGCCGGGTGAGGCGATGCAGGAATTCACCAAAAAGATTCGCGCCATCACACGGGCGCAGATCGAGCTGCTGGCCGGGCGGGTATCGGCGCTGAAGGCTTATCCCTCTTGCTCCGCAGGCCCAAGATGTTGTAGAACATATCATGAACATGATCCCGTGG
>JAQBTY010000125.1 GCA_027624735.1 Pseudomonadota bacterium
ACCCGGACGATACCACGCGCCTTGCTCAAACCATCCGACCACCGTGAATAATCCGGGTTAGGAACTGGCTGCATGAGAATAGGTTATAAATTCTGCTCTGTTGTCCTGGCCGCAAGGAAATGTGGTCAGGGAGTGCCGATTTTCGGATTTACTCGTGTCGGAAGCGTTAATTTTCCGCCGAGCCTGGGGCAAAAGGTTAGCGTTAACGCCACGATTGAATAAAACGGAGGGACTCCGATCAATGACCCAAACCGCCGAACCGCTAGATTCCGCCGCTTTGCGAGCGCGGTGCCGCGATGGCGCCTTCGATGGACCGACGTCAGGCCATGCGCTGGGAAGCGTTCAGGCCAACATGGTAATCCTGCCGGCTGACTTCGCCGATGAATTCCGGGATTTCTGCGACAAAAACCCGCAACCCTGCCCAGTCCTTGAAATACACCAGGCGGGTGACCCGGAACCGAAAAGGATCGCGCCGGGGGCGGATGTTCGCACCGATCTGCCCCGCTACCGGGTTTTCCGCGACGGCCAGGTGGTCGACGAGCCGACCGATATTCGTGATCTGTGGCGCGATGATCTGGTGACTTTCATGCTGGGTTGTTCCTTTGTAGCCGAAGAGGCGCTGATGGCGGCGGGGTTGCTTCTGCCGCATATCGCGGAAACCGGCTTCGTCCCCATGTACAGGACAAATTTGCAATGTGTGCCCGCCGGTCGGTTTGCCGGTCCGATGGTGGTATCGATGCGCCCCTTTACACCGGACGAGGCCTTACGGGCAGCCGATATCACGCGACATTATCCTATGGCGCATGGCGCTCCCATTCATAAGGGAGATCCGGAGAAACTTGGCATTACGGATATAGAAAAGCCGGATTTCGGACGCGCGGTCACCTGCCGACCGGATCAGGTTCCGGTCTTCTGGGCTTGCGGTGTGACGCCTCAGGAGGCGCTTGTCGCGGCCCGGCCGCCGCTTGCCATCACCCACGCGCCGGGCCATATGTTTGTCGCCGATATTACGTCTGAATCGACACGCACATGATACCGTGACGAGGCTTAGGATTTATTGGACACACCCATGATGCATCTGCAATTCGGCGATGTTGCCATTGACCGGCTGGTCGAGTTGGAGGGGCCTGGCTACGAACCCACCTTCTTTTTTCCCGATGCGACCATGGAAGGCTTTGAGGGCGAGATGAGTTGGTTGCTACCCCATTTCTGGGACAGCGCTGAGAATACCTTTTTAAGAAGTATCCAAAGCTACGTGGTTCGTACCCGCCATCACACCGTACTGGTCGATAGCTGTGTTGGGCACGGCAAGGAACGCCCGTCGACGCCTGCCTGGGACCGGCTGGAGTCCACCTGGCTGGATCAGCTGATCGCTGCCGGCGTTCAGCCGGAAGAAATAGACTATGTCCTCTGCACCCATCTGCATGCCGATCATATCGGCTGGAACACGCGGCTTGAAGGCGGCCGTTGGGTTCCGACTTTTCCCAATGCCAAGTATGTTTTTCACAAGAACGAATTCCGCTACTGGGAAGAACATGGCAAGGACTGGGTCGGATCCGGATCACTTGATGGCGGTTTCGAGGATTCGGTATTGCCGGTGATGGTTTCCGGGCAGCTTGAGCTGGTCGACAACGACTTTGCAATCGACGATCAGTTTACGCTGGAGCCTACACCGGGACATTCACCCGGCCATATCTGTATCGATGTCAATGCGCCGGGCCAGCATCTCATCCTGTCCGGTGATGTCGTGCATCATCCGATACAGGTCGCGTATCCGGAATGGAACAGCCGGTTTTGCGTCGATCCTGAACAGTCCCGTGCTAGCCGCCAGAATTTCGTGGCGCGCCATGCCGACCGGGATACACTGATCCTGCCGGCCCATTTCGCGAGCCCGGCTATCGGGCGAATCGTCGCCAATGGTGAACGCTGCAAATATCAGGTGATTGACGATGATGGCTGATTCGATATGGAGATAGAAATATGGACGGACAGGCTGACCTATCTGGCGCATTGATCGCCGAGTTGCGGGCTGTCCTCGGCGATCGTGTGTCCTTGGCCGATTCGGTGCGCGCCCATCATGGCAAAGATGAATCATACCATACCTTGCTACCGCCCGATGCCGTGGTGTTCCCGAGATCGACGGAGGAGGTGGCGGCGGTCGTGCGGGCCTGCGTCCGCCATCAAACACCGATCATTCCCTTTGGTGTCGGCACGTCACTCGAAGGAGGCGTCGGTGCTCCCCATGGCGGGGTGAGCGTCGATATGTCGGGGCTTGACCGGATTTTGCGTATCAGCGCGGAAGACATGGACGCGACCGTCGAGGCCGGCGTCACGCGCAAACGGCTCAATGCCGATCTGCGCGATACCGGTCTGTTTTTCGCCGTCGATCCCGGAGCCGATGCGACCCTTGGCGGCATGGCGGCGACTCGGGCGTCTGGCACCAACGCGGTGCGCTATGGCACGATGCGTCACAATGTGCTGAACGTGAAAGCGGTGCTTGCCGACGGGAGGATCATATCGACTGCGCAGCGCGCCAGAAAATCCGCGGCTGGATACGACCTTACCGGGCTTCTGGTCGGCTCTGAAGGGACTTTGGGCATCATCACCGAAGTAACGGTCCGGCTATTTGGCGTGCCTGAGGCCATCTCTGCTGCCGTATGCAGCTTTCCTTCCGTAGACGATGCGGTCAAGTGCTGTATCCTGACTATCCAGTCAGGCATTCCGGTGGCACGTATCGAGCTTCTGGACAGTGTCCAAATGGATGCCTGTATCCGCTATTCCAAACTGGATTACGAGGCTGCACCCACCCTGTTCTTTGAATTTCATGGAACCCCGGATGGGGTGAAAGAACAGGCGGAATTAGTTCAGCGGAATGCGACCGACTTTGGCGCGTCGGACTTCAAATGGGCGGTCAGGCCGGAAGATCGCAATGCGCTATGGCTGGCCCGTCACGATGCGCTGTATGCCGCGTTGGCCTTGCGGCCAGGTTCGGTGGCGTGGTCGACCGATGTCTGCGTTCCCGTATCAAGGCTTGCCGATTGTATCGCGGAAACGAGATCTGATATCGAAAAATCCGGTCTGTTGGCTCCCATCGTCGGTCATGTCGGTGGCGGAAATTTCCACGTCATATTTCTGATAGATCCCCACATACCGGAGGAATGGAACGCCGCGCGCCGCGTCAACGAACGGATGGTCCTGCGCGCCTTGGACATGGAGGGCACCTGTACCGGCGAACACGGGGTGGGGATCGGCAAGCGGCGTTATATGGCAGCCGAACATGGTGAAGCAATTGCTGTCATGCGCACGCTGAAACAGGCGCTGGATCCCGCTAATTTGATGAATCCAGGAAAACTGCTTCCCGATTGAACGCCATGGCTGCTTGCGTCTTGCGTTAACACGTCCTGCTGATTAATACCAAGGGACGTTGATATTGACCTGTTTCACCGGAGAGAAATTCGTCACCGGGCAGGAGCGGTTCGCGCCGTGGTACGTGTACCACAAGCGGACCGCGACGCACCCGGTGGCGAATTTCTCCCGGCCTTCGGTGCGCCTGGGAACGCGACCGGCCGCGTTGCACCACTTGCCCGATACAAAGGTATCGCGCTGCGTGGCGCGCCTAACCGGTCGCGCGCCCAGACGCATGAAACAGGTCAATATCAGCGACCCTTGGTATAAGTCAGGGGGGCTGGCGTCTTTGCCCAGCGTGAAACCATTGATTAGTGTCCTGATTCCTATATTCGTGGCAATTAGGACAGGGTTTTTTTGGGGGCGGTTTCGCCCGGTCATCCGGGGAGTCCTAGCGGAGACACGTAATGCGCAAACTTTTTATTGGCGTTGCCGCCCTTTTGGTATTGCTCATTGCTACCGTCTTGATCGGTCCTAACCTGGTCGACTGGAACTCCTACAAAGGAGATATACAGGCCCAAATTAAAGCGGCTACCGGGCGTGATCTGGCGATCGACGGGGATATCGAATTTTCGGTTCTGCCGGGCCTGCAGCTTACCGCCGCAAACCTACGGTTCGCCAATTTTAACGGTGGCTCGGTCCCGGACATGGTACGGCTTAAATCGCTTGATATTCAGGTCCGTTTGTTGCCCCTTCTGCGGGGCCGCATTGAAGCCGAAGCCATCACACTGTTGGAACCCGAGATCCTGCTCGAACGGCTAGTTGATGGAAGAGTCAACTGGGATCCGGCTGTGGCGCAAAACAATAGCGCCCCAACGGTATCGAGCTCCGCGCCAGACGCCCGCACTTCTTCCGGCAGGCTTTTGCAGGGGGTCCAGTTGGACAATGTGCGCATCAGGAGAGGCACAGTTATCTATCGCGACGCTGTCACTGGGACCGAGGAACGCATTGCCGGGCTTTCGGTTCAGGTTGGTGTGCGGTCGCTGAGCGGGCCATTCCGGGCCAAGGGGGATGTCATCTTGCGTGGCGTGCCGGTCTCTTTCGATGTGGCGGCCGGAGTTCTGAAGCCTACCGATCCGGCGCCTATCAATCTTCAGGTGACGGTGCCATCCGCCGGCACCCGGCTTGACCTGAGCGGCGGTGCCGTTATCATCGGCGATGCCCCAAGGTTTACTGGCAAGTTGACCATTAACGGCAAGGATATGCGCCTTCTAGCTGCCGCCGTCTCGGGGCGTTCCCGGACAACCCTGCCGCCGGCCTTGGCACAGCCCTTTCTCCTCAAGGCCCGAATAAAGGGAACGGATAAGGGCGGTACGGTGGAAAATATCGATGTAGAGCTTGGCGGCGCCCGCGCCAGTGGGGCGGTATCCTTTGCAACTGGAAAGCGGTTCCGGGCTGCGGCGAGCCTTCACCTGAGCCGAATTGATCTCGACGAATGGGTCAAGGCCGCTGGTGCGACTCCGGTTGGGAAACCCACGTCCGCCTCCACCTCGACCAAGGTTGACTCTGTGGCGTTACCGATGGCCAAGGCCCCCTTTGCACTCCCCGCCATGGATGCAACGCTCGACGCCCGTATCGATGCGGTGACTTTTAATCGGCAAAACCTCCGGAACATCGCCATCAAGGCATCCCTGGCGGGTGGGACACTGCGGTTCGACCAGGCGTCCGTGCTCTTGCCTGGCGGCGGTGAGGCGTCTATTTCGGGGCAACTTTCAGCGCAAGATGGTAGACCGGCCTACCGCGCGAAGCTCGATGCCCAGGCCGATAATTTGCGCGCCGTGCTGGGCTGGCTAGGAACCGACGTTCAGTCGATCCCTGCGTCGCGGCTCCGGAAATTCGCGTTGTCGGCTGCGGTCAGCGGCGACGACCAGCAGGTTCAAGTGCTTGAAACCAAGATTAGTGTAGATACCACGCGGATCGATGGCGGTGTGACAATCGCGCTGCGCGACAGACTGGCATTCGGCGCGACGATCAATATCGACAATCTTGATCTCGACGCCTATGCACCCAGGCCCGCGACAGCAATAAAGCCATCCGAACAAGCAACGGCTATCAACGCCAAACCAGCCGGAAAGCCAACAAGTGAGGTGTCGGCAAACAGCACGCCGGTCTCTCCCCTGGCTGCGCTGACTGATTTCGATGCCAATATCCGGCTTAATATTGGCCGTTTGATGACCCAACACATTCCCATACGCGACCTTCGTTTCGATGGGACGCTGCTTGGTGGAGAATTGACGATCCGCGATGCGTCCGTCCGCGATGTCGGCGGCGCAACCGCTGCCCTTTCGGGGACTCTGGGAAATTTTACTGGCATACCGGTTTTCAAGGGCACGGTCTCCGCCGACGCCAAAGATGTAGCGGGGATTTTGAAACTGGCGGGAATAGCGCCGACGGCGGCGACCCAGTCGTTAGGGGCCCTGCGTCTGCGTGGCAAGGCGGACGCTACGGCAGACCGGTTAACACTTGATCTGTCGCTCGTTGCAGCCGGGACGACAATCAAGTTGGCCGGAACCGCGGCGGGTTTCGACAAAACACCGTATATCGATGCCACCCTGACGGCGGATCATAAAAATCTTGCGGAGCTTTTGCGAACTCTTGGCGGTGACATATCGACACGCAATCTTGGTCAGATAGACCTGTCGGCGCAGTTGAAGGGCGGGCTGAAAAGCCTGTCGACATCGCTGCGAATTAATGCGGCCGGCGGTGCCATAGAATCGATTGGGACGGTGACTAACCTCTTGCCCGCACCGGCCTATAATATGGTGATAACCGCGTCGCATCCCAGTGTTGGCGATCTCGCCCGGAATTTCGCCCCAAAATATCGCCCTGCCGGTGGCAAGATCGGCCCACTCGCCATCAAAGCGACGGTCTCGGGAACGGAATCGCGCTATGATTTGTCGGCGTTAACGGCGTCCGCCGGCAAGCTGACTCTGCAGGGGACCGGACGGTTGGCGACCAGCGGTGTCCGCCCGGTTCTCACGGCAGTGTTGACGGCGGGAGAGATCGATCTCAACCCATTTCTGCCGCAGACCTTTATAAAATCGTCCCGGGTGCAGGTCCAATCGCCGGAAAAACAGGCACAGACCCGGGAAAATCAGGTCAACCGCGTGCAGCGCGGCCGGCTAGAGCGCGGCGCGTCAGAGCCGGCGACCGGTGCGTCGGCGGATCGGTTTTCGCCAGACCCGTTTGATTTATCGGGACTGGGACTCATGGACGCGACCCTGTCGGTCAAGGCTTCGGCTCTCCTCTACCGCCAGTTCCGCGTGGATCGTCCGGTAATCGAGGGGAATTTGATCGACAGCAAGCTGACCATCAAGGAAATCACGGGCAAGATGTTCGATGGCTCGTTTCAACTGGCGGGCAATTTAAACGGGCGTCGGACAGCGGCGCTTGAGGGGACCGTCACGGTCGAAAAAGCAAATGTGGGCAAAGCCCTGTTTCAGGCGAAGCAGTTCGATATTCAGGGTGGCATCACGGATCTTTCGATGAAAATAGCCGGTGTTGGGAAAAGTCCCAATGCCATGGTCCGTTCGTTAAACGGCTCTGGCTCGATCAATTCGCGCAACGGCATCGTCAAGGGCTTCAATTTGAAGGCGGTGAGCGATCGGCTCAAGAACCTTGATAATGCGATTGATTTTCTGTCGCTATTCAGTTCCTCCATGGAGGGCGGTCAGACCCGGTTTTCGACCCTGACGGGCACCTATCTCATAAAAAATGGGGTGGTGCGCGCCAATGATCTGCGTCTGGTCGCCGAGGGTGGTGAGGCGCGCGCCGCCGGTACCGCGGACCTGCCTCGGTGGCATATGAATTTCAATGGCCAGTTTAACCTGACCGAACACCCCACGGCGCCGCCGTTCGAAATGCGCGCGGTCGGACCGGTAGACAATCCGAAACGTATTTTCAAATTCGATAAGTTGCAGGCCTATCTGCTTCAGCGCGGCATCGGCACCTTGCTGCGTAAGGTGTTTCCGGGCGGGCGATCTCAATCGGTGCCGCAACAGCAGCAGCCCCAGTCACAACCTCAGCAGCAACAACAGCCCAGGAAACCGCGCCTCGAGGACCTGATCCCCGGCCTACTAAAAGGTCTAGGGCGTTAATTATAGGCTTTTTACTCGCCTGCGGAGGTCGTCGAGCACTATCAGGCGCAACGCCGACGATAAATTGCCATTGCGGGCGCGGTCAATTTCGCCAATTAGCCCGCTAACCGATTGGCCTCGCGCGGCGGCGATGGCGGCAAGCTCCTCCCAGAACGGTTCTTCCAGAGACACGCTGGTCTTGTGACCGGCGACGATGACGGAGCGTTTGCGAACTGGGCTCATGATCTTCGGCGTGGCATGGGGTGCGCGCTACCCCGGTTGCGTCGCGGCGGATTTTTAGCACGCGATCGCTTTGCCGCCTGATGGGCGCGCTCTGCCCATTTTGCCATAGTCGTCGGATTTTTCATAACCGCTTCGGGTATTTGGTAATAAGACATTTCAACTGGGCGACGCTTTCCTTCGTAGGTAAACGGGCCGGCGCCCACCTTGACGTAATCGTCGCGATTGCCGTCATCGACCTTGAAGTAAAGCGTGTCATCGGCGATCAGGCCAAACATGAGCCCGTCCAGGTAGAGGCCGTAACCGCCAAACATGGCCCGCGCGGTCACCGGGCCGAACGATAGCAGCTGCCCAAGCGTGCGATCCCGGAAGCTGGTGCTCGACGGCATGAAAGGCTCAGCTCGCTGTGAGAATGGCGTTAGCGGGACGCGTTAGCCCCTTGCGATGCTGGTCGGTGCGGGATTCCGGGGCAGTACCCCGTACGTTCATTTTTACCGTTTGGTATTTTTTCTTTCCAGCGATGCCGTAGGGCCGGCTACCCTTGATGGTTAGCCGCTCCATGCGGCGGCGGTACGGCAGAAAGTCACGCGGCGCGTAATGCTGGGTCGAAATGTTGTCCCATAGCACGATCAGCTCAGGATGGTCGGGCAGCGCCGTGGCGAACGGGTGGATGGTCAGTTCACCCAGTTGGCCGGTGAAATCTATATATTGATCCTGGGTCAGGGCCTGGTCGCGAAATACCAATACCTCGTGTTCGACAAAGGCGTCCTTGATCATTTTCACATCGGCCGGATCTAGTTTCCGCGTCAGATCGACGCAGGAGATTTCTGCGCCGATATTGGCGCCTAGCTTTTTAACGAGCACCGGTGACGCGTTTTCTAGAGATGATTTTGAACCTGCTTTGCCCATGACTTGTCCGACCCCACAAAATCGTAGACGATGCTAGGAACAATTACCCCGTTGGGCAAGCTGCACTTTATCCGGATCCGGTCCTGCCGTTTTCGAACAGGAAATCGAGGTATTCGATGGCGGGGTCGGCGAGGCGCGAAGCGGCTTGCTCATAATCAATGGCAAGGACCACGCCCTTGTCATGATCGATGATTGAAGCGCGGTATTCTTGTTCGTCGAAATACGTTAGCAGCGCCCGGTAGTCGTCGCCTGCACGGCGCATCGGACCGGGCGATATCTCAAGAAAGATCGTCGGGCGATGACGTTCGATGGTTTGAGTGGCCCCCTTTATGACCTGGGCCTCAAGACCCTGGACGTCGATCTTGATCAAATCCAGGGGACGGCCGGCATGGTGGGTTGCGAGATAGGAGTCCAGCCTGTGGACGGGGACGGATTGGGTGGCGCCCTGACCATAAACATTGGCGGCGACAAAGCTGTGGCCGCCCGGCATTGGCGGTGTCGCCGGTGAGCGCCATGGCGCCATCCTTAGCCGCGACGCCCACCTGCACCGGCTCGATAGTCGGGGCCGGCTGCAATGCGCAATTTTCCAATAGCAGCGCATAAGTCGGACCATGGGGTTCGAATGCTATCACCTTGCCCTCGGGTCCTACATATCTCGCGGCGACGAGCGCGTAGTGCCCGAAATTCGCGCCCACATCGATGACGAAACCGCCTGGTTTGAGGTAAGGGATAAAGGCGGCGGTTTCCACCGGCTCCCAGTGGCCGCGCCGGATCACCGCGCGGGTCAGGGTGCCTTTTTGGGGGTGTGCCATGAGACGGTAATGTTGCGTGCGCATGACAAACGGACGGCGCGGAGCAAGACCAAAGAAAAATATCCGCCATATCGCGGCCAGAAACCTGCTGTGGCAGATGCGTTCAGTAGGATAGGAAGCCGCGATCAGGCCAAACAGAAAGTCGCGCACCGGATATTTTCCTTGTGACGTTGAAGCAAACTGGCAGGGCCAGTTTGAATTGTCTATCGCCGGTTTGCCAATAGGTACGTCGCGGCGTACACCGTTGCAGCCGCGCGGGGTTCCGCGGGCTTTCGCGTTCAATCGATCAGGTATTATGCAAGGAACTGCCGTTCCTGGGCGTCCCCGACACGGACGCCATGATTTTCTTCGCTTTCGTGGTGTTTGCGTTCTTCACCGCCTTTGTTGGTGTTGTCACCGGCGCAGCGGGCGGGCTTATGACGATGGTCACGCTCGCTTCGGTTTTTCCTCTATCTGCGGCCATTCCTATCCACACCGTGGTCCAGCTTGGCGGCAATCTCAGCCGGGTTTATCTGCTGCGGCGCTATGTGATGCGGGGTACGCTGCTGCCGTTTATAATTGGCGCGGTGATTGGGGCGGCGACCGGTGCTCAAATTTTCGTCTCCCTTCCAACCGCCCTGCTGCAGGGGTTTCTCGGCGCCTTTGTGATCGTGCTTACCTGGATACCGGCCTTTACGCGGGTTGGCGCGCAGGGCGGCCGCTTTTCAATCCTCGGATTTCTCGCCACTTTTTTGGGCGTTTTTGTTAGCGCGACGGGGACCTTGATCGGGCCCTTTGTTGCTGGTGTCGCGCCTGACCGGCGCAACTATGTCGCCACCTTCACCACCATGATGGTCATAGTCCATGGCCTGAAACTGATCGCCTTCGGTCTGCTGGGCGTGGCGCTGGTTCAGTACCTGCCCTTGATGCTGGCCATGGTGGCGGCGGCGACTTTTGCCAACTGGATCGGCGCCAAGGTGCTGCACAAGATGCACGAAGGCCATTTTCGGCTGCTGTTCAAACTGGTCGTAACCGGCCTGTCGCTGCGCCTCATCTGGCTGGCGGCGCGGGATTTCGGGATTTTTTGAATTCTAGGCGCTTTTCGCCATTAGACTAATTTAACGCCAGTCCGATAATTTGGGGCTTCATTCGAAGACATCCGGCCGTCTAAATTCGGCTAAGTAGGGAGTGTTTTATGGAGTGGTTCGGGCCGCTTACGAGCACCAACGCATGGTCCCGCGGCGCTTTCGAGGGGGCGATGCTGGCGATTTTTGTATATTTCGCGCAGACCGAGAATAAATATGCCTGGCTGGCTGTCATGATCACGATCGGCATCATGATCGGTGAAGCCCGTGTTCGGGACAAGATGCATAAATCCATGAAGAACAAGGACGTAGCCACAATTAGAACGCTCGAAAAACGGTGCGAAGAGCTCGAAAAAAACGCCAACGAATGGAAAGCGCGTTCGCTAACAGCCCGTTGACGAAGTCTGCACTGGACGGATGCGGCGTGGTCTGATTCTCTGATGTCCTGATTT
>JAQBTY010000126.1 GCA_027624735.1 Pseudomonadota bacterium
CGCGTCAAGTTGCACGCACGCAGCCGCTTTTCAAGGTGATATGTACCACATTGTAACACAATGATAGCAGAATGCGCGTTTTTTTGCATAATGAGGCGTCGCCCGAAAAAATTAGCCAGCCCCCCCCTGCGGCCCCATCGTCAGCGCGCTATAGTCAGCCGGGATCGGTCATGGTGGCGGAATTTGAAGGACGTGGCCGAAGGGAAGCCGCGGTCAGCGCGCACGGTTAAAGTAATCAGCAAGGGAGACTAAGAAAATGGGCGACATTAAGACACGATCGATTACCTGCAAGGACGGGCTGCCCGTCTTTATCGCGGTTCCGGACAAGTTACCCGGCACCGCGCCGGCCATCGTGGTGATGCACGAACGCTACGGTCTGGTACCGCACACGCGGGATCTGGCGGAACGTTTCGCGCGCGAAGGCTATGTCTGCGCCGCGCCGGATTGTTTTTTCCGCCATCCCGATCAGGACGCGCTCCATGCCGGCGATTCACGGTACGACATCGGCGACGGTGAAGCGGCGGAACATTTGACCACCGCCGTCGACCTGCTCGAGGGGATGGACGAGGTCAATGCCGACTGCATCGCAATCATGGGGGTCTGCCAGACCGGGCGCCACCCGCTGATCCTGGCGTCGCGCAAGAAAATCGCCGCGGCGCTGGTGTGGGTCGGCGCCGCCCAGGATCGCGAGTGGGAGGTGACCGACTGTTATCCGGAACCGCTGGAAGACGTGATTGCGCGGGTCGACTGCCCGGTGCTCGGCATTTTCGGTGAGACCGACCACATGATCTCACTCGATCATGTAAGGCGGTTTCGCGATACGCTTGAAAGGCACCGCAAGACCTACTCCATACAAATCTACCAGGATGCGCCGCACGGCTGGCTCAACGACACTATGCCGGGCCGCTACCGGCGCCAACAGGCCGAAGCCGCCTGGGCCGTGCAGCACGCTTTCCTGCGCGACGTGTTTTCGCCTGCCTATGACCGGACCCGGGTCCATTGGCGTTTCGAAGCCCATACCAGCAAGGATTACGATTTTTCCAAAAACGTACGGCTGGAGTAAAATTACCGATCCGCGGTGGGTGCGCGTTGGAAGATCGCCAGGCAGATGCCGGCGAAGACCAGCGCCGCACCGACGGCGTGATACCAGTACAGGACCTCTCCAAGGATCAGGATGGCCAGCCCGCCGGCGAAGATCGGGTAGAGATTGCCGAAATAGCCGGACCGCGCGGCGCCCGCGCGGTAGTTGCCTTCATTCCACATGGTCGTTCCCAGAAAGCTGGCGCCGATACCGACATAGAGCATGAACAGAAGGCTCGTGCCATCGAACGGCATGGGCTTATACGTCGCGGTTTCCCAGGCATAGAGGGGCGCCATCACGGTCACGGTTATGATGGCGACGACGGTCATAAAAGGCATGATCGGGATGGTGTCCGGTTTCCAGCGCATGATCACCGCCTGGATAGCCCAGGTGACAACCGCCACCATGGCCCAGGCATCGCCTTCCTGAATACTGAGCGAGGCAATCACGGCCCAGTCACCCCGCACCACCACGAGAGAGGCGCCACCGACCGAACACAGGACCCCAAGCCACTGGCGCCCGGTAATGGGCGTGCGGAAAAATACCAGCCCCAGCAGCAAAACCAGAACCGGCAGGATGGACTGTATGAGCGATGCCTGCAGCGCCGAGGTTTTCTGCAAAGCGATATAAATGCTGCAGTTATAACCGACACTGGAAATCAGGCAGAACGGAATGATGAAGCGCCAGTTCGCGATGATTTCGGCCCGCAATCGCCAAGTCCGGCGTCCATAGAACGCTAGAAAAACGACCAGGGCGACCACCCAGCGCCAGAAATTGAGCGCCAGCGGCGGGATATCGACACCGGCGGCGGCCCGTCCGACAATGACATTGCCCGCCCAGAACATCACGCCCAGCACCAGCAGCACATAGCCTGACGTGACGCGCCGGTCGTCGCTGGCGCCGGACGCCGGTAACGGTGTCATCAATTTTCCTTTAGGTACATCCAGACACGGCCAACTAAATATCCAGGTTGGCTCGCGTCATCGGCCGCCGGAACAAGCGTCAGGCGTTTTCGTAAAGCTTTGAACCGTCAATGGTGCAGCGGCGCAGCAGCCGTTCCTCATTCTCCGGGAAATAGGTGCGGCCGTGGGTCGAACAGCGATTGTCCCACGCGACCACATCGCCAAGTTTCCATTCATGCTCGAAAACAAACTCTTCCTGCTCGATATGGTCATACAGGAAATCGAGAATTTCCTCGCTCTCGTCGTACGGCACCCCTTCGATGCGCCGGGTCATCAGCCGGTCGACAAACAGCGCTTTGCGGCCGGATTCCGGATGGGTGATGCAGACGGGATGAAACCAGTGCGGCGACTGGCTGATATCCTTGTTTGAGATATCCACCCGCGCGCGGCGTTCATATTCGTGGATATGCAGCGCTTTCTTCCCGGCGAGCTTATCCTTCATTTCCTGCGGCAGCGCGTCGTAAGCCTTGTAGGTATTGGCAAACCGCGTATTGCCGCCCCAGGACGGCAGCTTGACGCCATACAAGAACGTGTAGGAGTAGGGAATTTCGGCGTAGCCGGAATCGATGTGCAGCCACATTTCGCCATCGCCAAACGATCCCGCCGGCTTGCCGTCCTTCATGATGTTGGTAACCAGCATCACGTTGGGATTGTTCTGCAAAACGCCGTCGCTACGCTCTTTCAGTTCTTCGGGCGGCACTTTGCGCTGCCCCAATTTACCGAACCGGCCGGCGAAAGCGAGCTGTTCTTCTTCGGTAAATTCCTGGTCACGCCACACCAGCACGATGTGGTCGTTCCATGCCCGGCGCAGTTCCTCGATGGTCTGCTGCGGCAGGGTCTGGCTCAGATCGAGCCCGATGATCTCCGCGCCACCGGCGGGCGACAGGGGCCTGATCTCAAAACTGACTGGCATATCCATGATGCGATCCTCCTGGCGGTATTTTCTCATTTCGCGATGTGGAGAGCAACCGGTTTGGCAAGGGCGGCTCGGAACAGACATCAAATCCTGTGTCCTGCCGTCCCATATCCTGTCGTCCCATCGCGGCTTGCTGCGGCGCCGGCTACATCGCCAGCACTTCGGGGCGTTCGCGTAACAGTTTGCGCATTTGGAACGCCCAATGGCGGCCCATCATTTTTTCCGAGCGGAGGTATTCCTTCGAGCGCAGCGCGCCCTCCTCGCCGAGCGGCTTGATCTTGCCGGCGGCCATTCCGAGAAGCTGGATCTCCGCCTCGTTTTCCATCACCAGCGCGAGCAGCACCGCCTCCTGGATCGATCGCCCGGCGGTCAGGAGACCATGGTTCTTCAACACCATCGCCGATTTACCGCCAAGTGCGTCCGCCAGCGCCTGGGCCTTATCCTTGCCCAGCACCGAGCCTTCTTCTTCGAAATAAACGCATTCGTTGTAGAGTCGGGCGCTCGACTGGGTGATACAGGCAAGATTCTCGCCAATGCAACTCAGCGCGGTGACATGCTTGGCGTGGGTGTGGACAACGCAATTGATATCCGGCCGCTCCTTGTAAATGCGGGTATGAATATGCAGCGTGGGATTCACCGCGACCTCTTCTCCACCGAGGATTTTGAGCTCGAAATCGCATTCATGGATATGGTCCGGCGTAACCTCGCCGAAGCCGTAATTGTGGATGTGGAACAGCATCGAGTCGGCCCCGGCCATCCGCGCGGTCATGTGTGCGCCCATGCCGCTGGGCTGACCCGACAGATCGATAATATGGAAAGCATGCAGTAATTCGGTGCGAAGCCGCGACGCGGGATCGGTCGCGATGTCGGAACGGATTTCCGGCATGAATACGATCTTATTGGTTGCCATGGGCTGGGTTCTCCTTCTCCGCGGCGCTGCTGGCCGGGCGATCGGTTTCGGCGGATTGCGTGGGCTCGATTGTAGGAGGCGTTTGCGATTTAGTCCACGGAACGTGACAGGACAGGAATGTTCCCTCTTGAATCCTCCCGCTTCCGGGTTCACAGATACTGGAAGATGTTACGCCAGGGTTATTCCTCGTGGGGAATATTGGCCGGAACAGGATTCACCTCTTTTCAAGACCAACCCTTATCAAGACCAACCCTTATCAAGACCAACCCTTATCAAGACCACCCCTTTTCAAAAACAACGTCTGGAGCGAACTATGCAAAAGAAAACCCTGCTTGTGACCGGTGCCGCGGTGTCCGCGCTACTCAGTGCAAATCTGATCGCCCTGCCGGCGGACGCGCAATCATACAAGAACAAAACAGTCACAATTGTCGTCGGTTTCGGCGCCGGCGGTGGCGCCGACACATTCGGCCGGCTGCTGGGCCGTCATCTCGGCGCCAACATACCGGATCGGCCGACAGTCATTGTGCAGAACTCGCCGGGCGCCGGCGGCTTCAAGGCCGTCAACCATGTCTATACCGTAGCGCCCAAGGACGGCACCTACATCATCCTCACCGCATCCGCCCATGCCACCGCGCCATCGATGGGCAATAAGGCCGCGCGCTGGGACATGTTCAAGCTCCAATGGCTCGGCAACCTGACACGCGAACCGGCGTCCTGTGTCGCTTCCGGCAGCAGCGGCATCAAATCCGTCATGGAGGGCAAGACTCGCCAGATCATCTTCGGCGCCAGCGGCAAGTCCGCGACCTCGGCGATCCAGCCGCGACTGCTCGCCAACCTGCTGGGCCTCAACCTCAAGGTGATCGCCGGGTACAAAGGCACGGCAAGCCAACGCCTCGCCATGGAGAAGGGCGAACTCGACGCCACCTGTTCGTTCTGGGCCTCGCTGGCGCTGGGCCCGCAGCGTCAAGAGATGGAAAGCGGCAAGCTGGTGCCGATCGTCCAGTTCGGCTCGAAGCCTCATCCCGCCTTCCGTGGCGCGCCGCTGGTTTACGACCTCGCCAAGACCGAGGACGACCGCAAGGTGATGCGCTTCATCTACGGCCCGTCGGAGATATCGCGGCCCTTCGCCGTCGCACCCGGCGTGCCGGCCGCCCAGGTCGCCATGCTGCGCGGCTCGTTCTGGAAGACCGTGAATTCGGACGCCCTAAAGGCCGACGCCGAGAAGCTGCGCCTGATCGTGGACCCGATGGACTGGAAAGAAACCGAGGCCGCCTTGCGGGAATCGCTCGATGTGTCGAAGAAGATCATCGACCGTGCCAAGTGGGCGAGTTCGTTCACCGCCAAGAAATAACAACCGGCAAGAAAAAGAGCGGACCGGGCCCGGCCGCGCCAATACGGCCGGGCCCGCGATTAACAGGCCAGGACCGCGTCTTCGGCAGCGGCGTTCATTTCAAAAGCCTGGAAACCTCGTCCTCAACCACAGTTCCCTTGAAGAAATCGGGGTTCATGCCGCCGTGCAGGCCCGCCGCATGGGCGAAGACGAAATCGTGGAAATCGTCGTCGTCGAGCAGTTCCCGTTCCACCAGCTCGTAGGCTTCTTCCAGCACGCGGGTCATGTCGGGCACATCCCAATGGCCAATGTCGGAGCTGAACATGGCTTTCAGGCGCGCGCCGAACGGGTTCATCCTGCCGTCGAACCCCAGCGCCACTAGGGGATCGTCGGCTTCGCAGCCAAAGTAAAAACGCGGCTCGAACAGGTCGCGCAGATCCTCGCCGCTCTTGATCCCGAGATTGTCCAGTTCATGGGCGATCATGTCGTCTTCGGGCCAGTGCCAGCCGCCGGGCCAGCGGGAAAAATACGGATCGTTTGGATCGGGCCGCCCGTCGACCAGCCCCTGGCCGTATTCGGCGAACAGATCGGCAAGCGCGTCAAGATCGAGGTTTTGCGGGTCGATGTTGCCGATTTGCGTCGGGTTGCGCTTTTCGCAATGGCCGACCAGGCCGGCATAAAGCTCGCTCGCCCAGGCGACACCGCCTTCGAGGAACGCGAAGTTAAGCGTCGGAAAGCGCTGCGTGACACCGCCCAGCACCAGCGCCTTGGCGAAGGCTTCGCCGGCGGCGGCGAAACTGCCCACGTGATTGTGGATGTAGTGATTGGTGACGACCCTGCTGCCATAGCCGACGCTGGGCGAATGGGCCGTAACCGCGACACGCAGATCGACACAACGCGCCCAGAGCGGGTCGTAATCATAGGCGCTTTCCATGCAGAGCGTGTCCATCCAGGTGGCATAGCGGGCGAACTCCGGCGCCTGATCGGCAACCGCCGCCAACGGCCGGCGAACATTGGAATTGATCATCACCGCCTTGAAACCCAATTCATTGACCGCATGATCGAGCTCCTCAATCGCTTCCTGCGGCGTGTGGGCCGGGATCGCGGCGACCGGCGCCATCCGGTCGGCATGCTCACCGTAAATATCGGCGAACATGGTGTTGAGCGCGCGGCAGGTCGCCCGGCGCAGTTCCTCGTCATCGAGGCGGGCGACAAACAGCGCGAGCGTCGAATAGACGATGGAGAAATCGAGGCCGAAATCATCCATCCGGGCGCGGAACAGGCGCGGCATCATGGCGGTCGCCCGGTCGACCACGTTGCGGGTCGGCATGGTCCAGGCGCTGGGGCGTGCCACCCGCCGGTCGAGGCGCTGCTGCGGAGTAAGCCCGTACCAGCCGCCGGCTTGACTCATCGACAAGAACCGGTCGGCAACCTTGGGACCGGCAACCTGTTTCAGGAAATCCAGATAGACCGGGCCGAATTCGATGGCGTGCGCATCGGCATCGATCACCGGATGTTTTAGCCGCGACCTGATTTCAGCGGCCCGGGTGGGGCCGGACCGGCCCGATTTGATATCCCCCGATTTTATATCCAATGGCATGACGCATAATCTCCCTATCCATTGGGGCCAGGGACACGACCTGACCCGATCGGGATCATGGTACGGACCCCACCAACGCGACAAGCCCGATTGCGTTTTTTGCAAAAGAATCGCCGACATGAGTCGCCAAATACGTCAAAATTCGTACACTGGCCTTGTTACCGGGTTGAGAAAGCGTCGCACGGACCTAGTTGGGTATGGAGGCGCGATGTTCAGCCTCTAATTTTAACCCGTCCATCAACAGGATAAACCTGGGAGACTCATAATATGTTCATGAAAATATGTTCATGAAAAAAATTATGCCCGCGGCTGTCGCCGCGGCAGTGTTCGGCGGCGCCCTTTCGGTTCCGCAATCGCTGCAGGCGCAGACGCTGGTGTTCACCGCGATACCAGACCAGGACGAAAGCCGGCTGCGTACCCGCTTCGGCCAGGTAGCGACCTATCTCCAGAAGAAACTGGGCGTCGACGTGAAATATGTCCCGGTAAAATCTTACGCTGCCGCCGTCACCGCGTTCCGCAACGATCAGGTCCAGTTGGCCTGGTTCGGCGGCCTGTCCGGTGTCCGCGCCCGCTCGCTGGTCAAGGGCTCGCGCGCCCTGGCTCAGGGTACCGAGGACGCGGCCTTCGTGACCTATTTCATCGCCCATGCCAGCACGAAGCTCGATGAGCAGAAAAATCTCCCGAAGGCGATCGCCGGCAAGACCTTCACCTTCGGATCGAAAGGGTCCACCTCGGGCCGCCTGATGCCGGAATTCCATATCCGCCAGGTCTTTGGCAAGGCGCCGGACAAGGTCTTCAGCCGGGTCGGGTTCAGCGGCGATCATTCCCGCACCATCGCGCTGGTCCAGTCGGGCGTCTATGAAGTGGGCGCGGTGAATTTCCAGGTCTGGGAAAGCGAAATGAAGGCCGGCAAGATCGATAAATCCAAGATCAAGATCGTCTGGCGCACGCCCACCTATCCCGATTACCAGTGGACCATCCGGGGCGATGTGGACAAGCGCTTCGGCAAGGGCTTCGCCGATAAAGTTCAGAGCAGCCTGTTGAGCATGAATGACCCTGCCCAGCTCAAGGCCTTTCCGCGCAGCGGGTTTATTCCGGCCAAGAATTCGGATTACGCGCCGATCGAAAAGGTTGGGAAATCCATCGGTCTGATCGATTAATGACCCTCCTTCAACTAAGCGATGAGGTCGCTGGGTATCAAGGCAAGACGATACTCAGAGGCCTCACGCTGAGCATTGAGGCCGGCGAACGGATTGGGCTGGTGGGCGAAAGCGGCGCCGGCAAATCCACGATTCTGCGGCTGATATACGAGCGTTGCCGGGATCAGGCAGCGCTCGTGCCGCAGGATTCCGGTCTCGTCCAGTCACTGTCGGTGTTCCACAACGTCTATATGGGGCGGCTCCACCTCCATTCCGTGTGGCGCAATTTCCGCAATCTGCTAAAACCGGCGCGAGACGATATCGCGACCGTGCGGCCCATCGTCGAAGAACTCCGGCTGGAAGACAAACTTTTTTCACCGGTCGCCGAACTATCCGGCGGCCAGCAGCAACGCACCGCCGTCGGGCGGGCGCTCTACAATCCGGGCGATGTGCTGATCGGCGACGAACCGGTCTCCGCGGTCGATGAGTATCAGGCGCGCGACATATTGAGCACGATCAACGACCAGAAAAAGACCGTGGTTCTCGCCATGCATGACCGCGCGCTGGCGCTGGAATTCACCGACCGGGTGATCGGCATTCGCGACGGGCGGATCGTCCTGGACGAAGCAACCGCCGGCATGGTTCCGAGCGATCTGGATGACCTTTATCAGGCGTAATGACCGTGGATAATTCGTTCCTGCGGTCGCCGCTGGCCAAGACAACGCTGGTTTTTTTCGGCGTCGCGCTAACTTGCGTGATCTTTGCCGACGTAGCCATTACGACGGTCGATCCCTGGCGCGAGCTGGGCCGGTTGGTATTAGGAATCATCACACCGGATTTCTACGCCACCGAGAATCTCGGCAGCGCATTGCTCTGTACCCTCGCCTTCGCGCTGCTCGGTGTCGCCTTCGGCAATTTTTTCGGTTTCCTGCTGGCGCTGGCGTTCTCCAGCCGGATCGTCCGCACCGGATGCGCCTTTATCCGCGCCATTCACGAACTGTTCTGGGCGCTGATATTCCTGCAGATTTTCGGGCTGTCGCCGATCACCGGCATCCTCGCCATCGGGATTCCCTATGCCGGGATCATCGCCAAGGTCTACGCCGAAATCCTGGAAGAAGCGGACCCGGCGCCGTTGCAGGCGGTGCCGCCCGGCGCCAGTACTATCTCGGTTTTCCTGTTCGTACGGCTACCCGATGCCTGGGCGCATTTCCGAACCTACAGCATGTACCGGCTGGAATGCGGGCTGCGGTCGAGCGCGGTGCTCGGCTTCGTCGGACTGCCGACTTTGGGCTTCCATCTGGAATCCGCCTTCAAGCAGGGGCAGTATTCCGAGGTCTGGGCGCTGCTGTTTCTGTTTTATCTGATTATCGCCACCATGCGGGTGTGGATGAAGAAGTCGCTGCTGCCGGTCTATCTGATAGGCGCGGCGCTTGTGCTGCCCTGGGGTATTGCCTTTTCCGCCGACAATATCTGGCGGTTCTTTGGCCATGACATCATTCCCTATCCGCTGCGCGCCGCCGGCGCCGACATCAATGTCTGGGCGGCGCTGGGCGACTGGCTCCATTTGATGGTGATCGACCAGGCAATACCGGGAACAATAGCGACGCTGCAGCTCACCATGATCGCCCTGGTGGCGACGGGCATCCTCACCCTGGTTTTCTTTCCGCTCATATCGCCGCTGCTGTTCGGACGCGGTGGGCGCACCGCCGGTCATTTGTTTCTGGTGGTTACAAGATCGACGCCCGAATATATCCTGGCGTTCGTATTGCTGAATCTCTGGGGGCCGTCGATGCTGCCGGCCATCGTCGCGCTGACGCTCCATAACAGCGCCATCATCGGCCATCTGATCGGGCGGTTCACCGAGGGTATCCGCCTGCGCATCGATGCATCGCACGGGCTTAACCGCTACGCCTGGGAAATTCTTCCGCGCGTCTACCGGCCGATGATCGCGCTGCTGTTCTATCGGTGGGAGGTGATCCTGCGCGAAACCGCGATCCTTGGAATTCTGGGCATTGCGACCCTGGGCTTTTATGTGGACAGCGCCTTTGCCGATCTCAGGTTCGACCGCGCCATGTTCCTGATTTTGATCACCGCTTTGCTCAATATCTGCGTTGACGCCATATCACGGGCGATCCGTTCTCACCTTCGCCTGCAAACCACGCTGGAACATCGATAAAATTATGAAAAGTTCTGATACACCCATCGTTAAAGATTTGGTGCTGGTCGGCGGCGGTCACAGCCACGTGGCGGTGCTCAAGCGCTTTGGCATGAAGCCGGTGCCCGGCGTGCGGCTCACCCTGATCTGCCGCGATGTGCATACCCCCTATTCCGGCATGCTGCCCGGCTTCGTCGCCGGTCATTACAGTTTTGACGAGACCCACATCGATCTCGGCGCGCTGTCGCGGTTCGCCAACGCGCGGTTTTTCCACAGCGATGTAAGCGGGCTCGATCTCACCGAAAAGCGCGTGCTGTGCGACAACCGGCCGTCGATCCCCTACGATTTGCTGTCGATCAATATCGGCTCGGCGCCGCGCACCGCGGACGTTCCGGGTGCAACCGAGACCGCCGTCCCGGTCAAGCCCATCAACCGGTTTCTCGAACGCTGGGAAGCGCTGCGCCATCGCGCCATGACTCATTCCGGCAAGCTTCGGGTCGCGGTGGTCGGCGGCGGCGCCGGCGGGGTGGAGATCCTGCTGGCCATTCAGCGCCGGCTGCGCGCCGAGCGCGGCGCCGCCGAGGAGATCGAGTATCATCTGTTCAGCGGCACCGAAACAATTCTGCCGACCCACAACGAAACGGTGCGGAAAACCTTCGCTCAGGTGCTGAAAGACCGGGGCGTGACGGTTCACACCGGGCAGGCGGTGGTCGAGGTCACGCCCGGTCATCTGCGCACCAAGGACGGCCAGACCATCGATGCCGATTAAATCCTCTGGGTAACGGCAGCCGGCGCCGCCCCGTGGCCGGCCAAGGCCGGGCTCGCCACCGACGCGGCCGGCTTTATCGCGGTCGGC
>JAQBTY010000127.1 GCA_027624735.1 Pseudomonadota bacterium
GGGAAGGTCGTCGGCGTGGTTTCTAAAATCGCCCTTATCGAGCATCTGGCCAGGAACGCCGGCCCGGCGCCGCTCGCGGTCGCGTCCTGATTCTCACACGACATAGAGAAGATCCCTGATGTCCAACAAGCACTTCGCCACCCGCGCCATCCACGCCGGACAGGAACCCGACCCCACCACCGGCGCCATCATGACACCGGTCTATCAGACCTCCACCTATGTCCAGACCAGCCCCGGCAGGTATATCGACAATTTCGATTATTCCCGATCCGCCAATCCGACCCGGACCGCGCTCGAAGCTAATCTGGCGAGCCTTGAGGGCGGCAAGCACGGCATCTGTTTCGCGTCGGGCGTCGCCTCTTTGGCCGCCTGCATCCATCTGCTGTCGGCCGGTGACCATGTTCTGCTGTGCGACGATGTCTATGGCGGCACGTTCCGCATGTTCAATAATGTCTTCGAGCAGCTGGGCATCAATTTCACCCGTGTGGACATGACCAATGCGGCGCTGACGCGGGCCGCTTTCACCGGCAAGACCAGGCTGGTGTGGCTGGAAACGCCGACCAACCCCATGCTGAAGATCGTCGATATCGCCATGGTGACCGCTTTGGCGCGCGAAAAGGGCGCTTTGAGCGTGGTCGACAACACCTTCGCCACGCCCTATCTGCAGAACCCGCTGGCGCTCGGCGCCGACATCGTCAGCCATTCCTGCACCAAATATCTCGGCGGCCATTCGGATCTGGTATCCGGCGCGCTTATCGTCAACGATGACGACCTCGCCGCCCGGCTACACTATATCCAGAACGCGGTCGGCGCGGTGCCGGCGCCCTGGGACTGCTTTTTGCTGCTGCGGTCCACCAAGACCCTGCATGTCCGCATGGAACGTCATTGCGCCAATGCCAAGCGGATCGCCGATTATCTGGCGGACCATTCGCGTGTGGAGCGCGTCTTCTATCCGGGACGCAGCGATCACCCGCAGCACGCCATCGCGGCCCAGCAAATGAGCGATTTCGGCGGCATGATCACCATGACCCTGAAAGGCGGGCTCGCGGAATCACGGACTTTTCTGGAATCGCTCCGGCTGTTTTCCCTGGCGGAATCCCTCGGCGGCGTTGAATCCCTGATCGAGCATCCCGCCATCATGACCCACGCCTCGGTCGATGCCGACGCACGCGAGGCGCTTGGCATCACCGACGGGCTGGTCCGCCTGAGCGTGGGCATCGAAGACGCGGACGATCTTCTGGGCGATCTGGATCAGGCGCTCAGCGCCATCCGCACCGCGACGCCGCCGGCCTATAAAATGGCGGCCCGCTCCTGATCAGTGCGTCACATTCCCGCGGCGTTCGCGGTAGAGACCCAGCTTTTCCTGGATCATCATGTCGGTGAAGTTGAACAGGAAGGCGTCGCCATCGGCCTCATGATGGTGCGGATACCAGCCCGGCACGACAAAGACGTCGCGTGGCCCCCATTCGATGGTGGTGTCGCCGACGATCGTCTTGCCGGTGCCTTCGGCCACCGAATAGATCCACGCCGCCGAGGATTGCAGGGTTTCGGTCACCAGCCCCTTGGGCAATAGCTGCATATAGCAGTCGATGGTCGCCATCACCGGCCCGCCATTGACCGGGTTGACGTAGCGCATCTTGATGCCGTGACAGGGATCGATCTCCCCCGCCTTCTGAATATTGAGGAGGGCCTGCTTGGTATCGACATAGGGATAATGGAACACCGGCGAATTTTCGGTATCGAACTTGGCCCCGATGGGCAGCATGTTGGCGCCATAGCGCGACATATTGTCGAACGCCGGGCGGCCTTCAGGATATAGCTCGCCACCGTTGTACAGTTCGGCGAACATGGGGCCGAGGAACTTCACCGTCGGCAGATCGAGCCCATCGAGCCACACAACCGGACCTGTCCCTTCGTTGCCATGATCGTGCCACACCATCGACGGCGTCAGGATCAGATCGCCCACCGCCATCGGGGTTTTCTCGCCATTGATCGAGGTATAGGCGCCCTCGCCCTCGACAATAAAGCGCAGTGCCGCCGGTGAGTGACGGTGGGTCGGCGCGATTTCGCCCGGCATGATGAGCTGCAGACCGGCAAACAGCGCGTCCGATGCGGCGGTCTGACCCTTGAGGCCCGGGTTTTCGAGGATCAGAACGCGGCGTTCCGCCTCTTCCGCCGTGATCAGATCGGCGGTGGACATCAACAGGGGGCGTACGTCGGAATCATATTTCCAGACATGGGGTTTGGCCCGCACATGGGGCTCACGGGTCACGATATCGGACAGACGGTCCCACAGCGGGGCCAGCGATAAAGGATCGATCTTGGCATAAAATTCCGCGCGCTCCGGGGTGGTTTCCGGCTTATCGTGCAATCCGAGATTTTCGGCCATTAAATTTTCTCCTTACCCGGCAAATCGCCGCTGAAATATCATACCCCAATAATGGTGTAGCGCGGCCATGGGCGCAAGCGATACCGCCGCGTGGGTTCTTTGGTTTCATCCCGAGAGACTTGGTAATACCGAGGGACGTTGATATTACCCATCAGTTGAGCAAATCCGCCCAGCGGAGACTATCGAGACTTTGAATTTTGCCGTGGCGAAGCGGCGCTAATCAAAAGCCAAACAGTTTCGCCGGGTTGTCCGCCAGCACCTTGTTGCGTTGGGCTTCGTCGGGCGCAATATCCAGCATCATGTTCATCAGGTCGCCATCGTTGGGTACCCTGCCAGGTTGATATACGTTGGAATGCGGCCAGTCGGTTCCCCACACCACGCGGTCCGGCGCCCGGTCGATCAGAGCCCGCGCCAACGGCACGACCTGTTCGTAGCTTGCGCCGCGCGCCATCAGACGATCCGCGCCGCTGATCTTTACCCAGACATGCTTCTCGCCAAGCAAATCGTAGAGTGTACGATAGCCCGGCTGATCGGTACCGAGCGTCCCGTCGATGCGGCCGAAATGATCAATCAGCACGGGTGCCGGCGTGGACCGGATCATCTCGGCATTATCGGCCAATAGATCCGCGTCGATATGCAAATCGACGACCCAGCCCAGCGACGCAACGACGCCGACGATCCGCTCATAACGCACCCAATCCATGGCGCCGCCCAGATGACGGGCAAAGTTGAAACGGATACCCCTGACGCCCCTGCCGTGCAGCGCTTTGGCTGCTTCTTGTGTCAGGTTGGGGTCGGCGCGGATCATGCCGCGCAGCCGCCCCTCCGATTTTTCGATCGCATCGACGGTCACGTCGGTATTGAATCCGTGCACGTTGGGTTGAACAAGGATGCCGCGCTCTATCCCGACCGCGAGCGACACCAGCAGCCAGTGTTCGATCGGGGCCGCCGGCGGCGTGTATAACCGTTCCTCCACAAAGGGAAACGCGTGCGGCGGGCCATAAACATGAAAATGGGTGTCGCAGGTGCCCGCCGGGGGCCGAAAGCGCAAAGGCTTGGGGTTCGGGTCGGGCGGAAAATTGACGCGAAGTTTGGTGTCCATATGCTATTACCGCGATTACTTCTTGGGTCTGATCAAATCGCGCACGCGCTTGACCACGGGAGCCGGCGTTTCGACGGTTTCGGCGATGACCGATGCGGCGTCCTGCCAGCTGCGCGGTTCCATGGTCTGGCCGGCCTTGGTGACCTCGGCGCGGAAGGCCTTGTCGCGGAAGGTATCCGCAAATGCTGCCCGGAGCGCGGCAAGGCGGTCGCCCGGCACTCCTGGCGGCGTAATGACAATCTTGCCAGGCACGCGGCTTTTCGCCAGGAACGTAAAGACAGCCTTGTCTTCCTTGGTGGCCGCTATTTCGTCCAGCAAGGGCACGTCCTTGAGTTCGGGAAGCCGCTCGCTGCCGAGCTGGGCCAGCCAGTAGAACCGATCGTCCCGGATCCATTCGGGACGGCTCTGAAGGATGGTGACATAATTCGTGAAAACGCCCGACAGTTCGCCCTGCTCGATGGCCAGGAACAATTCGCCGGTGCTTTTGTACCCCGGGACCAGGCGAAATTTCGTACCGAGGACCTTGTTGACGACGTTAGGCACCATATATTGGGCCGATCCGGTGCCGGTCGATCCAAGCGAGCCCAGTTTCTTTTTCGCCTCCGAGATACTGGCGATGCCGGTCTTTTTCCAGAGCGCGAGCACGCCGACCTCGCCTCGATTGAAGGACCCCAGAGCGCCGAATTTCCGCGCGTCGAATTTCACGCCGCGGTCGGGACGCAGCACCTGGGCCGACGGCATGTTGTCGTACATCAGCCCGACGATCGATCCATCCTTGGCGGCGATATTGTACAGATAATTGGTCATCTTTATCCCGCCGCCGCCCGGCATGAATTGCGTGACGCCGTTGGGCCGTCCGGGAATATGGCCCGGCATGTGTTTGGCAAGCAGGCGCAGCATTTGGCCATACGAACCGGAAGCGCCAAACGGGTTGATGAAGGTGATTGTCCGCCCCTTGTAGAAATCGGCGACAGGATCGGCCGAGGCGGTTGCCGGAGCGAAAATAGCGCATGCCGCTAACAGGGCCGCGATACGCACGCCCCTATTATGGGTAATCGTCTGCATCCAAAATCTCCCTGTGATTAAGCCGCTAATGAAGGTCGCGGCTTGTTTTCATCCTTTTGCGGGAGATGTCTCATACGCTCCCCTCGCTTTTGTTCGAGGTTACCATAGCGGTCTTTTTGTCGCAGGGCGACACCTCGGAGCCCCGGTCAATACGGGCCCAATTTGCGTGATGTTTTTAACCGCCCCGGCAGCGACCGTATTCCGACGACCAGACTATCCGTGCTTCAGCGGCGGCTTTTGTGCCGCCGCGCGGTCTTTTACGCCCTGGGGCCGGTCGATGGGAAAGGGGTCCTTGGTGCCCGGCGGCGGCATGGTTTCGGGTGGGAAGATGGCGTAGCGGTCTTCGCCACGGGCGCGGGTGTCTTTTTTGAGGTCACGCTCGTTGGCGGCCTTGGCGACCACGTACGCGCCAGCCACGTTTTCATGATCCCACCACCATTTGTTCTTGATAGTGCGTTTGCCGTATTCGAACCAGTCATCAGCCTTGGCGAGAAAACCGCGCAAAGCCGGTACTTTGATGGCGAGCCACAGCGCAAAGCGGTGGGTAAACAGCCCTTCCTTGTTGAACGGGCACATCTTCATGCAGCGGCCGCAGGAAGCGCCCTTCTGATTGGTGACCCGGTAAAGGGTGCATTTTTCCACATCCGGCTTCCACATCTCGTAGCCGTTGTACATGATCTTGTCGCCGAACGAGATGGCGTTGCACGGGCATTCATTGGCGCATTTCATGCATTTATTGCAGAAATCCTGGAGCCCGAAATCGATCGGCTTGTCGATTTGAAGCGGCAGATCGGTGGTGATCACGCTGGTCTTGAAGCGGGGACCGAGGAACGGGTTGAGCACCAGCTCGCCGATACGGCTGAGTTCGCCAATGCCGGCCAGCAAGGTCAGCGGCAGATGCAGCACATCGGATTTGGTGGCCGTCTGCGCCCGCGCCGGCCAGCCAAGCTGGCGGATATAATCGGCGACGACGCAGGAGATGGTGGAGCCCATCAGATAGGCGCGCTGGCTTTGCGCATTGCTGATCCAGTCGTCGCCCGAGGCCGCGTCCAGGGTCTCGAATCCCTGATCGAACGCCATGACGATGGCATATTTGTGATAGGGCTCGATCTCGTTGCCATCCAGATCGTGCGAATACCAGGCATAGTCGGGCACTTCGCAGATGCCGACAATATCGACGTCGAGGAAATAGCACATGGATTTGATGTGCTCGGTAATCTCTTTCGGGTCGTCCGAAATGGGGGCTTTTTCGGGCGCGACCGGCCCGTCGTGGATGTCATCATGGGTACCCGACATATTTCGGAGCGCGACGCTGAGCGGCGTCTTGGCAAAGCGGAACGTGCGTTCATGCTGGGCTTTCTTGCCGAGATCGCCCATGGCGGCCCGGGTAAAGAAGTTGGCCCGCATGGGCACCCGTTTCACATTGTCGGAAATATAGGTCGTTGGCTTATCGACCCGGCGGATTTTCTCCATCGGGATTTTACCCATATGCGCGGGCCGATTGCGGCGGGTGAATATGTTCATTTCACCTGCGCCTTTTCCTGCGCACGACGCGCCACGTTCTCCGCCAGCGCCTGGTCGTAGCGGCGTATGCCCTCCTTGCGGTCGACGGCTTGCGCCTCTTTCCGGTCGGCGGCGGGAATGGTGTCGGCGGGATAAAGCCCAAGCCTTTGTTCCGTGGGCGCCTTGGCTCCTTTGGTCAGATCGCGTTTGTTGACCGCGTCGGGGACGGTAATTTTTTTATCGACAACTTCGAGATCCCACCACCATTTCTTCTTTTCGTTCCGCTTGCCATAGCCGAACCAGTCATCCATCCGGGCGAGGAGTCCGCGCAGCACGGGGATTTTGATGGCGGCCCAGAGCGCGATGCGGTGGGCGAGCAGCCCTTCCTTGTTGAACGGACACATCTTCATACAGCGACCGCATCCCCCGCCCTTGGAATTGGTCACCCGATAGGCGGTGCATTTGGCGACATCGGGCTTCCACATCTCGTAGCCGTTAAACATCACCTTGTCGCCAAACGAAATGGCGTTGGCCGGGCATTCGACGGCGCATTTCATGCATTTGGAGCAAAAATCCTGCAGCCCGAAATCAATCGGCTGATCGGCGGCCAGCGGCATATCGGTGGTGATCACGGTGGACTTGAAGCGCGGCCCGATAAACGGGTTCAACACCACCTCGCCAATGCGGCTGAGCTCTCCAAGGCCTGCCAGCATGACCAAAGGGATATGCAACACGTCGCTGTCGAAATTGGTGTGGGCGCGGGCGGAATAGCCGAGCTGGCGGATATATTCGGCGACCGTACAGGCGATGTTCGATCCCCACATATAGCCGCGAAAGCTCTGCGCGTTGCTGATCCAATCGTCGCCCGACGCCGCATCCAGCGTATCGAACCCCTGATCGACCAGCACGACGATGGCGTACTTATGATAGGGCTTGATTTCATTGCCCTGCTCGTCATGGGAATACCAGGCATGGTCGGGCACTTCGCAGGTACCAACCACATCCGCGTTGAGGAAATAGCAGAGCGACTTGAAATGATTTGCCCGCTCAGTCAGATCGTCGGGCAGGGGCGCCTTTGTATCCAGCACCTCGCCACCATGCATCGGCAGGTGCTTGCCGCACATTTTTCCCATGGCGCGGGCGAACGGGATCTTGTTGACGAAACGCGGCCGTTCACGCTTTGCCTTAGGCCCCAGATCGCCCAGCATGGCGCGGTTGAAGAAATTGGCGCGCTTCGGCACCCGCGGCACATCGTCGGATATGTAGGTCGTTGTCTTCGGCACCCGCTTGATCTTTTCCATCGGGTATTTGCCGAGATGCGGCGCCCGGTTTCGTCTCGAGAAAAGGTGCATGATGTTCCTTTAAGGCCAAGCCGGCCCGACTGGCGGCAGCCAAATCGGACCGGCCATTACTTTGTTGCGCCCAGAGAAATCGGGTGAAACAGAACTCACCCTGTCACCGACTCAGCTACCGGCGCTCCGGAGCGCCCGCAGCGTTGGTTCGAGATCGATGCCTTCCTTTTTCACCCGTTTAAGGATGTCCTGCTCGGCCTGCTTCAGGATGGACGCCGCTTTCGCGACCTCGGAGGCGGAAAACTCGGCATAGGTCCGCTTGCCGTCCGCCTTGAGCTTGTTGCGGCCCACAATGCCGTCTTCGGTGTAGACCTGAGAGGCCTTGATGCTCATGGCGAGGCCAGAGGTTTTGTCGATAATGTCGCGGTGTTTTTTAGACAACGACTGGTAGGATTTTTTGTTCATAACGGCGAAAAACGGCGACCGGCCCCACGCGATACCCGCGGAATGATATTTGGTCACTTCGTTTAGTTTGAAGTTGTTGATCGCGCTTGGTGAAATCAGCACGCCGTCGATCACACCACGGTCAAGCGAGTTGTATATCTTACCTGCCGGCATCGGCACCGGCGTCGCCCCCATGGCGGCGATCAGCCAGGCCTGGTATTGCGACGGCGTACGGATTTTCATTCCCGTGAGATCGCTGATCCGGTTCACCGGCTTGACCTTGGTGTGGATGATCGGCGCATCGAGCGCCCAGATCGCGATGACTTTGACCTGCCTGTATTCGGAGGCAAGGTGCTTGTCGTACACTTTCCACATACGCTTGGTCGTATCGACCGGATCCGTGCCCACACCCGCGAACTCGATCAGGGTAGTCTTGCGGAACAGATTGGCGGTATAGCCCTGCAGGGCCCAGGTAATATCGGCCACGCCATCGACAGCGCGTTTGAACTGCTTTGTGCCACCTTTGCCGAGCGCCCCGCCGTAATACATCTTGACGGTCAAATCACCGCCCGACAGCTGCGCGACTTCCTTGGCCCAGGGTTCAAAAATCTTGCGATTCATCACATGACGCCCGCCAACGAACGAGGCGAATTTCAATTCCTTGGCGGTGGCCGGCACATCAAAGCTGGCGACCGCCACGAATGTCGCGGCGAACGCTGCCGCGGAGAGACTGAGTTTCTTAATCATCCTGTCTTCCTCCATTGGATTTTGCTGGGTGATATGAATTGATGGGTACAAAGTTCAACAACGCAACAGCTCCGCCACAACAATCTTATCTCAAGTCTCAACGACACGGGGTTCTTCATGGATGCCCCCTCAACCCGCGATCATCGTGCTGGGCAGAAACAGCGCGATTTCCGGGAAAATAAGCAAGATCACCAGACAAACCGCCATGGCGATCCAAAACGGAATGATGCCGGCAAATATGTCACGCAGGGGGACATCTTCTGCCACCCCTTTCACCACAAAGACATTGACCCCGACCGGAGGGCTGATCAGCCCCATCTCAAGCACGATGACCATCACCACGCCAAACCATATGGGGTCATACCCAAGCGCCAGGATGAGGGGATGAACGATGGGGAGCGTCAGCACCAGCATGGCGAACCCCTCAAGAAACGTGCCCAACACGATATAGGCCGCCATGAGGATCAGCATGATCGCGTAGCGCGGCAGATCCACATCGACCAGGAGTTTGGCCAGATCTTCCGGAATCTGCGTCAGGGCGAGAAACGGGTTGAATATGTGCGCGCCTATCAGGATGAGGAAAGACAGCGCCGACGTGCGGACCGTCTGCAGCAGAACAGTGGACATGGACTCAAAATTGATCTTGCGCCGCAGAACCGTCAGCAGAAATGCCAGAAAGGCGCCAACGCCGGCCGCCTCGGTGGGCGTAAAGACGCCGCCATAGATACCGCCGATCACCATAACCACGATCCCGATCATGGCCGACGCATCGACCAGAGACTTGACGCGGCCGGCAAGATTGGTCCGTGGTCCGGCCGGGCCGAGCGCCGGGTTGATCCGGGTCTGGATGTAGATCGAAATCATGAACAGCACGGTCAGCAGAAGCCCGGGGAGGACACCGGCGAGGAATAGCCTGCCAATGGATTCTTCCGTCAGGATGGCGTAAATCACGAAGCCGGTACTGGGCGGAATCAGGATGCCGAGCGTTCCGCCGGCGGCGATACAGCCGGTGGCCAGACGGTTGTCGTAATTGTAGCGGCGCATCTCCGGCAGCGCAACGCGTCCCATGGTGACGGCGGAGGCAACCGAGGATCCAGACAAGGCGGCGAACCCGGCGCAGCTCGCAATCGTGGCCGATGCCAGTCCACCGCGCCAATGACCGACCCAGGCATAGGCCGCCCGGTACAGGTCGGCGCTCATGCCGGAAATCGACGCGAGATTTCCCATCAGAACAAACAGCGGAATGACGATCAGCTCATAGGTCGAGGCAATGACGAAGGATTCATCGACCAGCGTTGACATAGACGCCTGCCAGCCATTCAGCACCCAGGTCCCGATAATACCGACAATAATCATCGCAATGGCGACCGGCGTGCGGATGGCCAGTAACGTAAACAGGCCGAGAAGCCCGATGATGCCTATCAGCGTGGCGCTCATGAGTGCGGCGGGTCTTCCTCTCCGTTGAACGCGCGCCGCGCCAGGGCGAACAAAACAATGGCGTAGAGCCCGACGCCCATGACCATGATCCAGACAAACGGGTGGTGCGGGATCTGGACCATATTGGTGGCGTTGCCGATCTCCAGGGAATAAAGCGCAAGTCCGACCAGTTTCCAGGCCCAGAGGCCAATGAACCCGGCGCATACCAGTCTGATGATAATATCGACACAGCGTACCAGCCGGGGCCGCCCGAGGGCGCCGATCAAATCAACCGCAATATGACCGCCTGTCCAGCCACAATAAGCGAGTCCGAACACCGCCACCGGAATAAGCAGCATCCGCGACAGATCGAGCGTGAACAGCGGCGGAGCGTTGAACACGTAGCGCATGACCACCGAATAGACCGTCACCAGCATGAGAGCGAACAACACGACGCCGCACAGGAGGGCAAAAAACCGGACTATTCGATCAAGTGTCATCATTTCATCGACGAAACTGCGTGGTTCGGCATGGTATCAATTCTAATCGGACAAACTCTGCTGGAACGCCCCATTCAGCAATTACTAAAATCACTATGCCGATTTGTTGACTAATGAACAATATCAAACGGGATTAAATCCCGGCCGTCAACCGAACGCTTCACACTGTCAGGCGATTAACGGAATGGTTAACAGTTTGCTGCATTTTTAGGACTATTGGGCGCGTCAGTACGATGAGCCTGGGGCGGCGGGCCTTGCAAGACCGGTAATTCTGAATGCGCATTCTCCATATCCTGGATCATTCCATCCCGCTGCATAGCGGTTACACCTTCCGAACGCTCTCCATCCTCGAGCAGCAGCGGGCGCTCGGGTGGGAGACCCACCACCTTACCTCAGCCATGCCCAGTAAAACAGCGCTCGCGATAACGATT
>JAQBTY010000128.1 GCA_027624735.1 Pseudomonadota bacterium
AGCTTCAGCCAGTTCCATCATCGAAAAGGTCAACCGTGGGAAACAAGCGTTGGAATCGCAACACTAGTGCCCCGAATATGTACGAATTTTATTCTGATTTATGTAACTCAGGGCTCCTGCCGAACAATCTTTTTTTAAATCTCCGCCGTGTTAGAATGGCCCCATAACGACATTACTTGAAAAAGCAATTGCGAAGCTCAGAGAGCTTCCTGCCGATCGACAGGATGAGGCAGCGCAGCTCCTCTTGAGCATGGTTGGGCAAGATCCTGCCGCTGTTCAGCTTAACGCCGCCCAGGTTGCGGAGGTTGGGGCTCGCCTTGGTGATGCCTCACCACAATATGCTTCCCACGCAGACGTTTTGGCTTTCTTCAAAAAAAGACCTGCTGTATGAGCATTAGATGGCGGTATTCCGCTGTCAGCGACCTTGCTCGCATCCGAGACTACATCGCAGAAAGAAACCCCCGGCCGCTGATGCGGTTGTTTCTCGCGTGCTGCATTCGGTAGAGATTTTAGAGGCATTTCCAAAGTACGGCCGACCTGGCCAAGTGCGCGGCACACGTGAGGTTGTTGTGCCCGGGTTGCCGTACATCGTCGTGTATATCGACACCGACACTGACGTTGATGTCGACGTTGATGTCATCGCCGTCTTTCACGGTTCTCGGGACAGGGGTTAAACTTCCCCCAGCCCTCGTCACAAAGCTGAACTGGCATCATCCTGTCATCAGATATCCGCGGCACATGAGCAAGCCTGATCTAAGCCGTCGTGTCGACCTGATGGCCGTCTTCTCCGTCGCCAGGGGGGGTGGGCGGCGCGAGCGCCTTGGCCACGCCGACACGGGCTGCCCGCAACAGGCGGTCGTGGATGATGAAACCTTCTTCGACAACCTGCATCACGGTGCCCGGCTCGGCATCGTTTGTCGGCACTTCGAACAGGGCCTCGTGATGATCGTGATCGAACTTTTCTCCCAGGGGCGACAGTTTCTTGATGCCGTGGCGCTCCAGCGTCGTGAGAAGCTCCCGCTCGGTCAGGGCGATGCCCTCCAGAAACCCTTTTACGGCGGCGTCTTCCTGATTCAGCCCCTCGGGAACGGCCTCCATGGCGCGGCGGATATTGTCCGCCACCCCCAGCATATCGCGGGCAAAGTTGGCGGCGGCGTATTTGGTCGCATCTTCGCGGTCGCGCCGGGCGCGGCGGATCTGGTTCTCGTTTTCGGCCAGCGACCGCAGCAACTTGTCCTTAAGCTCGGCGATTTCCTCGGCCGGTGATTTCTCGGAGGCCCGCGGGCCTTGCTCGCCATCAGTGGTGGTGGTGGTGGTGGCGGCCGCGGCGGCGGAATCAGGCCGGGGATCGCCGGCTGATGTTTCAGTCGAGGGTTCTTCCGCCGGATTCTCCGGTCCCGGACTGATGTGATCGGTTGTTTCTCTGGTCGGGTCTTGTGTCATGATTTCTTTCTGGATTTTTTCTAACCAAGAAGCCGGCCCACCACCTTCGCGGTGTAGTCGACAATGGGAATGATACGAGCATAATTTATGCGGGCCGGACCGATAACACCGATCGCCCCGACGATTTCTCCGCGCGAGCCGGCGAAGGGCGCCGCCACCATAGCGCAGCCGGCCACATTGAAAAGATCATTTTCCGCGCCAATAAAAATCTGCACCCCGCCGGCGGTTTTTGTGAGATCGAGCAAGCGCCCGAGCAGATCACGCGTATCCAGCGCGTCGAATAGGGCCCGGACCTGTTCCAGATCGGCCATGGCGCTGATATCGTCCAAAAGGCGCGCATGACCCTTGATGATCAGCGATCCCGCCGCCCCATCGCCGGACCAGGTAGCGAGCCCGGCCTGGACAAGCTTGCCGGTCAATACATCGATCTGGGCGCGGTGATCGGCGATTTCCTGCTCGATCCGGCGCCGCGCTTCATCGATGGTGCGGCCGACAAGCCGGGCGTTGAGATAGTTCGCCGCCTGAACCAGGGCGGACGGCGGCGTGCCCAGCGGTATCTCGATGATCCGGTTTTCGACAAGCCCGTCTTCCGCCACCATGACGACCAGCGCCCGGCCGTCGCCGAGACTGACGAATTCCATATGTTTCAGCGCGCGGTCGCTCTTTGGCGCGATGACAAGCCCGGCGCAGCGGGCCAACCCGGACAGCGCGGTCGTGGCCTCCGCCAGCGTGTCGTTGATGGTTTTGCCGGCGGCGATGCATTGGCTTTCGATGGTTTGGCGTTCTTCGTCGGTTACGCTGCCGACCTGCAACAGCCCGTCGACAAACATTCTGAGGCCAAGATCGGTCGGCATCCGGCCCGCCGATGTGTGCTGTGAATAGAGCAGCCCCATCTCTTCCAGATCCGCCATGACGTTGCGGATGGTGGCCGGAGACAGCGGCTCGATCAGGCGGCGCGACAGGGTGCGCGACCCCAGGGGTTCGCCATTTTCCAGATAAGACGAGACGATCTCGCTGAAAACCATTCGCGAGCGCTCATTCAATTCGCCGATTATGCTATGCGGAATCGTCTTCATTTTCATTGTCCGATGTGTTTGGAATGTAGTGACGCACCATAGCAGGGTCAATAAGCGAGGGATTCCCGCCAGGCGGTATTACCGCACTGGACGGCGACCGATGGTAAGGATAGCTTGCCGCCGCACAGATTAGATTTCACCCATTAAGAAACAGGAGTGCGGGCGCGATGAGCACACGGCCATCCGGACGAAACCGCGACGAAATGCGGGAAGTATCCCTCGAACCGGGTTTCAGCCCCTATGCCGAGGGGTCCTGCATGATCCGGTTTGGCAACACCCATGTGCTGTGCGTCGCCTCGGTGGAGGAGCGCGTGCCGCCGTTCCTGCGCAATACAGGTTCCGGCTGGGTCACCGCTGAATACGGCATGCTGCCTCGCTCCACCCACACGCGAACCGACCGGGAAGCGGCGCGCGGCAAACAAAGCGGACGGACACAGGAGATCCAGCGCCTGATCGGACGCTCGCTGCGGGCTGTCACCGATCTGTCGGCCATGGGCGAACGCCAGATTCGCATCGATTGCGATGTCATCCAGGCGGATGGCGGCACACGGACCGCCGCCATAACCGGCAGCTGGGTCGCGTTGCATCTGGCCTTCGCCGGACTGGTGGCGAAAAAAGCGCTCGCCGCCATTCCGCTTACCAATTCGGTAGCGGCAATTTCCTGTGGCATCCATGGCGGCAATACTATTCTCGATCTTGAATATATCGAAGATTCGACGGCGCAGGCGGACGCCAATTTCGTCCTGACCGGATCGGGCGGCATTGTCGAGGTCCAGGGTACGGCGGAAACCGAGCCTTTCAGCCGGGCGCAACTCGACGAACTGCATGACCTCGCCCATCAGGGCGTTGACGCCCTGACTAAACTTCAGTTGGAAGCCATCAAGGCAGGCTGACCCGGAGGCGTATCAAGCGGACACATGTCGGGGACATCACCGAAATTAGCCCGGAAGCTTGACAGCAAGCGGCTCGTGGTCGCGAGCCACAACCCGGGCAAAGTGGTCGAGATCAGCGCGCTGTTGGCGCCGTTCCATATGGACGTGATCTCGGCGGCGGCGCTGGGCCTCGCCGAACCCGAGGAAACCGGAACAAGCTTTGTTGAAAACGCGGAATTAAAGGCCCGCGCCGCGGCAATGGCCGCCAATCTGCCGTCCCTGGCCGATGATTCCGGCCTGGCCGTTGCCGCCCTGGATGGCGCTCCGGGAATTTATTCCGCCCGGTGGGCCGGACCATCGAAGGATTTTACCGTCGCCATGCAGCGGGTCGAGCACGGCCTTGCCGGGCAGGACGACCGAAGCGCGCAGTTCATCTGCGCCTTGTCCCTGTGCTGGCCCGACGGACATTGCGAAACCTTCGAAGGCCGCATCAACGGCACGCTGGTCTGGCCGCCCCGAGGCGTTCAGGGCTTCGGCTATGACCCGGTTTTTCTTGCCGCCGGGAGCGCCGAGACATTCGGCGAAATGGATCCCGACGCCAAACACGCCATTAGCCACCGGGCCGACGCCTTCCGCCAGCTCATCGCCACCTGTTTCAGCCAGCCATGACAGCGCCGCGCGATCTGGCGGTCTATATTCACTGGCCGTTCTGCCTGTCGAAATGTCCCTATTGCGATTTCAACAGCCATGTCGCCGAAACAGTGGACCACAGCCATTGGCGCGACGCCCTGCTGGCCGAGCTCTCCCACTATGCCGCCCAGTTGCCAAATAGGAATATTGTCAGCATCTTCTTTGGCGGGGGCACGCCGTCCCTGATGGCGCCGGCCACAAGCGCCGCGCTGATCGATGCCGTCGCCGGCCATTGGTCGCTTGCCGACCATGTCGAAATCACCCTCGAAGCAAATCCGACCTCCGTCGAGGCCGGGCGCTTCCGGGATTTCAGGGCCGCCGGAATCAACCGCCTGTCGATCGGGGTCCAGGCGCTTGACGACGCGGCGCTCGGCTTTCTCGGGCGCGGCCACGACCGGACCCAGGCCATTGAGGCGGTCAGGCTCGCGGGATCGATATTTCCCCGCACGTCCTTCGATCTGATCTACGCGCGGCCAGAACAGACGGTCGAAGCCTGGACCAAAGAACTGTCCGAAGCGCTGGCCATGGGGCCTGAGCATCTGTCGCTCTATCAGCTGACCATTGAGCGGGGCACGCCATTCTACGCCGCCCACCGCCGCGGCGATTTCCAGATACCGGCCGAGGACCTTGGCGGCGCCCTCTATGAGGTGACCCAGGAGCTTTGTGAAAAGCGCGGCCTGCCGGCCTATGAAATTTCCAACCACGCACGGCCGGGATCGGAATGCCGCCACAATCTGGTCTATTGGACGGGCGGCGATTATGTCGGCATCGGACCCGGCGCCCATGGCCGGCTCTCCATGGCGGAGGCCATCTTTGCCACCGAGCAAATTCCGGGGCCGGCGGGGTGGCTCGATGCGGTGGCCGCCAAAGGGCACGGAACGAGGAAATTCGAGGCGCTGGACGCCGCAACCCGTGTTGAGGAAATCCTGATGATGGGGCTGCGGCTCCGCGACGGTTTGACGCGCGACGCCTTTCAATTGGCCGCCGCGCACGAATTCGAGGATGTCCTGGAACCCAGGCGGTTACGCCGCCTGATAGACGCGAACTATCTGGAAATCGACGCGCGCGGCTTGCGCGCCACGGGCGACGGTCTGATCAGGCTGAATGCGGTGCTGGCCGCGTTGCTGGCATAACAGGAATATATTCCTCGATCAGTTGCCGAGGACCTCAAACGCCTGCGATGCCTCGCTGATGGTTCTGATTTTATCCTGACGGACTTCATAGACCGCGAACTGATGTTCAACCAGTCCCGACGTCAACAGTCGAAACAGACCGGCGCTGCCGGCGAACCCGTTTGCGGCGGTCAGCGCGTCAACGCTAAAATCCGGGCGCCCGTCACGCGACGCCAGCACCGCGGCCAGCGCTGTCGCGTCATAGGCCAAGGGCGCCAAAGCGTGCGGCGACCGCCCATAGATCTTTAGAAAGCGTGCCCTGAAGTCGGCGACGGCAGCGACCGAGGGGCTGGCAAACCACGCCCGGGCAAGGGAAGGCTCGCGCCGCAGCGACCGGGAGGACCAGTCATCTATGCCCAGCACACGAACCGTCCTGATATCGATGTCGTAATAGGGCAGGCGCGGCGCCAGACCCTTCAGCGCATCGCCCGTTTCCAGCAGCAGAACGGCGTCGAAATCCACATCCCCGAGCGTTTCCAGATTTTCAAGCCGCTTGAGCGCCCGCTTCGACACCTCGTTGCGGGTTTCGGACAAAATTCTGCGCTGCGCAAGAAGCTCCTGCCGGCGCGCATCGTAATTGCCCAGGCGCTTGGCGGCCTTCGCCGCCGATTGAGAGTCGCTTCCGTAGCGCTCGATCCGCACCACGCTTGCCCCGGCCCGTTGAACCGCCTGCACGAAAGCGTCACTGGCGCCATCGCCATAGGGGCCTTCCGGCAGCAGGGCGGCAAAACGGGACGCGCCCTGGGAAGCGGCATAGGAAATCACGCGGTCGATCCGCTGGCTCGGCAAAAACCCCATGACAAAGGCGCCGTTGCCGGCCGCCGCGCGGTTGTTCGTAAAGGCAACCATGTTGATCCCCGCGTCACGGGCCAGCGGCGCAGCCGCGAGCGCCGATGCCGCGAAAACCGGACCAAGCAGCAATTTAGCGCCGTTTTCGATCGCCGACGCGGCGGCGGCGCGGGCGCCTTCGGGGGTGCCCGCCGTGTCCCTCGGCAACAGCACAAAGTTCTTGTCCGCCACTTCGAACGTCGCCAGCTGGGCGGCATCCAGCAGCGAGCGGCCCAACACGGCGCTGGAACCGGAAAGCGGCAGCAGCAAACCAATGGAAATCCGATCCGCCATGCCCGGTGGCGGCGTCAGCGTGATCTCTTCGGGTATGCCGAACGGACCGGGCAACGACGACGTTCCCGGCAACGGCAAATTCGGCGGCAGCCCGACACCGTCCCATGATTGCCCCGGAATGGCCGGTTTGTCTTGCGTCAGCGGTGGCGACTTTCTAACGTTAGACGACTCACAGGCTACCAGCGCAAACGAAAGGAACGCCGCCAATGCAGCCCCGACGACACGGCGCCACGCCATTTGGGCGGGTTTCAAAACCGGAGGCGGATGATCGGTCAGGTTCAAATATGACATATGGCGGCAAATCCAGTGGCGGCAAATCCAGCACGGCGATGGAGGGCGACCCTATCGCCGGCGCCATCCGAAGTAAACTGGACAGCACGATTGTGGCGCCGGGACTTCATCTTGTGGCGACCCCGATCGGCAATCTGGCCGACATCACGCTTCGAGCGCTCGCGGTGCTGACGCGCGCCGATGTCATTGCCTGCGAAGACACAAGGGTAACCGGCAAGCTTAAATCCACCTTTGGGCTAACGGCGCCGCTATTATCCTATCATGACCATAACGCCGCCAAGGCCGGCGCCGCCCTGATCAAACGGCTAAAAGGCGGCGATATTGTGGCGCTCGTCTCGGATGCCGGAACGCCCCTGATATCGGACCCGGGTTACCGTCTTGTCCGCAGCGCCATTGATGCGGACATTCCGGTGTTCTGTGTTCCGGGCCCATCGGCTGCTATCGCCGCGCTGGTCAGCGCGGGGCTCCCCACCGACCGGTTTTTTTATGCCGGATTTTTACCGTCGCGGGCCGGCGCGAGACGCGAGGCGTTGGCCGGCCTGACCGGCATTCCGGCCACGCTGGTTTTATACGAATCGCCCAAACGGCTGCGCGCGGCGCTGGCCGACATGGCCGAAATCATGGGCCCGCGGAACGCCGCGATCGCGCGCGAACTGACTAAGCGCCACGAGGAAATACGCCGCGGCTCCCTGGCAGACCTGGCCCTGCATTACAACGCCGCCGATACGCCGAAAGGCGAAATTGTCGTGGTCATCGGCCCGCCCGGCGATGACCCGACAGCGACAGCCGACGATGTCGACAATCAGTTACGGGTGGCGCTTCAGGGCAAAACCGTGCGGGACGCCGCTGACGAGGTAGCCGCGGCAACCGGATGGGCGAGGCGCGAAATCTACCAGCGCGCCCTGCGGCTCAAAACAGGTGGGAACGGGGCCGATTCCGATGATATCGAAATCTGACAGGCAGCAACGCGATGCCGCCGGCCGGCGCGCGGAAATCCTGAGCGCCTGGCTGCTGCGCCTGAAGGGATACCGCGTTCTGACGCAGCGCTTCAAAACGCCGGTTGGCGAGATCGATCTGATCGCCCGGCGCGCATCCGTCCTCGCCTTCATCGAAGTCAAGGCGCGGCCATCCACGGCGGCGGCGCTGGAATCGCTTTCGCCCCGTCAGCGGCGGCGGATCGCGCGGGCCGCCATGGTTTTCGTGCAAAAACGCCCGGAACTCGCCGATAAACAGATGCGCTTCGATCTGATTCTGGTGACACCGGGGCAAATGCCGCATCATATTGTCGATGCCTGGCGCGATTCATGATATCGGCCACGGCCATCAGGAATAAAATGGGATGGATGCGAGAATGATGGCGGATTGGCCGCGCGAAATCCGTCTCGTGCCCGTCTTGCTGGTTATGATGGCGGCGCTTCTGGCGGCCACCCTTGGAGGCTGTACAAGCCTTGCGGTCGGCGCCGGAGCAACGGTTGCGACGGCCGCCGCCGAAGAGCGCGGCGTGACCGGCGCGGCAAGCGATTTGGCCATCGCGGCAACCATCACGTCGCTGTGGATCAAAAATGACCCCCGCCTGGTCACGGATCTGGATATGTCGATCTCTGAAGGGCGCGTCCTGCTGACCGGGACCGTCGCCACGCAGGCGCGCCGTCTGGAGGCGGTCCGGCTCGCGTGGCGCGCATCGGGGGTCAAGACGGTCATCAACGAAATCGAAATCCGCCAGCCGGGCGGCATAAGCGGCTATGCGAGGGACAGCTGGATCACGGCGCAACTCGTTGGCCGATTGTCATTTGATCGCGAGGTGGATTATATCAACTATACGGTAGAGACGGTGAACCGGACTGTTTATCTGATGGGCATCGCGCAGGATCAGGCAGAGATCGATCGGGTGGCAGGCCATGCCCGCCAGGTGCGCTATGTCCGCCGGGTGGTGAGTCATGTCCGGTTGAAAAACGGTCCCCGCCCAAAACAAGGCCGGCGCCGGGCGCCGGCAACAGGACAGCTAAGATGATGACTGACCGCCGCGCCGAGCACGTGGAAAGCCTAACGGCCCAGGGCCGGCTGGATGATGCGGATATGGATCTGGCCGAGTGCGCGCTGTTGCTCGCCGGTCTCGACCGTCCCGAGGGCGATCTGTCGCCGTTCCGCGATCACCTCGCCGCGCTTGCCCGCGACGTCGCCGCCGCGGCGCCCGGCGATCCCGCCCGCACCGTATCCCAGCAGGCGCGCACGCTGGCCGATATCGTCTCCGGCCAATACAATTACGTGGGCGACACGCTGACCTACGACGATCCGCAAAATGCCAATTTGATACGGGTCATCGAACGCCGCAAAGGCCTGCCGGTGGCGCTGGCCATTCTGTATATCCATGCCGCCCGGGCGCAGGGCTGGTCGGCGACCGGCATAAATTTTCCGGGCCATTTCCTGATCCGGCTCGAAGGCAGCGGCGGGCGGGTCATCCTCGATCCTTTCAACGGCGGGGTGGCGCGCGACGTCGCCGATCTGCGGGGGTTGCTCAAGCAGATGACGGGCATCGAAGCGGAACTGGAGCCCGGGCATTACGCCCCGATCGGCAATCGGCAAACGCTGATCCGACTGCTGAACAATATAAAGCTGCGGGCCATCGCCGCGACGGAAAACGATCGTGTCGCGGAAATTCTCGACCGCATGCTGCTGGTGGCGCCGGACGATCTGAGCCTGCTGCGCGAGGCCGGCCAGTGTCACGCGGCGATCGGCAACATGCGACGCGCGATCGAAGCGCTGGAGACGGTGGTGGCGCGCAGCGCGAACGGCCCGTTGCGGCGCGAGACCGAGGCGCTCTTGCGTCAGGTCCGGTCACGGCTTAATTAAAGCGGTGGGCGACAAGGGTTGGTGTGGCGGCTTGTCGCCCCACCGCTAAAAACAAGCGAGCGAAGACAATGAGCCTAGCGGTAGCAATCCAGATGGATCCCATCGAGACCATCAATGTGGATGCGGACAGCACCTTCATGCTGGCGCTGGAAGCACAGGCGCGCGGCCACGGCCTCTATCATTATCTGCCCACCGAACTCGCCTTTCGCGACGGCAGGCTCTATGCCAGGGCCCGGCCGTTGGAAGTCCGGCGCGAGCGCGGCAATCATTTTTCCTTTGGCGCACAGCAGAATATCGATCTGTCGACCATGGATGTGATCCTGATGCGCCAGGACCCGCCCTTCGACATGGCCTATATCACCGCGACCCATCTGCTTGAGCACGTTCACCCGGCGACCCTGGTGGTCAACGACCCGATCCATGTCCGGAACGCGCCGGAAAAGCTTTTCGTGACCCATTTCGACGGCCTGTTACCGCCAACCCTGATCACCTCGGATCGCGCCGAAATCGCCGCCTTCCGCGCCGAACACAAGGACATCATCATCAAGCCGCTGTTCGGCAACGGCGGCGCCGATGTCTTTCACATCACGCCGGATGACGAAAACATGGGCGCGCTGCTGGAGATGTTCACCGACAAGTACCGCGAGCCCATCATCGTTCAACGCTATCTCCCCGAAGTACGGGAGGGCGACAAACGCATCATCCTGGTGGACGGCACGCCGGTCGGCGCCGTGTCCCGCATACCCGCCAAGGGCGACGCGCGGGCCAATTTCCATGCCGGCGGCGGCGCGCGGAAAACCACCCTGACGGCGCGCGAGCACGAGATCTGCGACGCGATCGGCCCTTCCCTCAAGGAGCGCGGCCTGATCTTCGTCGGGATCGACGTGATCGGCGACTATCTGACGGAAATCAACGTCACCTCGCCCACCGGCATCCAGGAAATCAACCGGCTGGATAATATCCACATCGAAAAACTGCTCTGGGACGCCATCGAAATCCGCTTCGCCCAGCGCCGCGATCACCGTCCCATGTAATACAAGGGACGGTGATATTAATCCTTTGTTAAGGATTTTTTAACCAATTCAGAAAATCTTTACCGAACCGGTTAACCGGCGAGTCAGCGTTCCGCCTTATAAAACCGCAGATGGAGCAGCCCACCCAATGCTGAAAAACAACCCACCCCGCAACCCGCCCACGGAATCCCCAGCCGGCAGGTCCCCGGCGGGCCAACCCAGGACCGGTAAACTGGCGGCGGCCCCAACCGGCGACGCGGCCCCCGGCATTTTTACAGGACAGCCTTGATACGGGACCGTGAGCATGAGGG
>JAQBTY010000129.1 GCA_027624735.1 Pseudomonadota bacterium
TGCTAATCCCCCATCTTGTAACCAAACCCATTATGCCTCCAACTGTGGCATATCGGACTCACCTCAAATTAAGAGCGCTGAACAGCCCTGGGGCTGAACGCAACCGGTTCAGCCCTCGTCTATTCCACTTTCCTCGGAGGCGCCAATGCGGATAGCGGGAGTGCTCTCGCGCTCGATGGGGAGGGCAACGTTTACGTCACGGGCACGACTCATTCGGCTGATTTCCCGACGACTCCCGGGGCTCTTGACGTTTTCTGGGACGGCGATCCCTTGCCGCTTTGGGGTGACGGCTTTGTGACCAAATTTGGCGTAGCGGTTGTGACACCTCCTGTGGAGGGACCCACTATTTCGGCGTTGTCGGTCAACCCAACGAGCGTGGTAGGCGGCAACCCGGTCACCGGAACCGTGACCTTGAGCGGCGCGGCGCCCAGTGGTGGGGCGGTGGTGACGCTGTCCAGCAGCAATGTGGCGGCAACCGTACCCACCAGCGTTACCGTGCCGGCCGGCGCCACTAGCGCCAACTTTACCGTGAATACCAGCGTGATGCCTGAAAACACCACGCTCGGGCTCACGATCTCCGGCATTCTGGGTTCAAGCCGGAGCGCCACCCTGACGTTGGAGCCTCCTCCTCCACTGCTATCCGGGTTGTCGGTGAGCCCGACCAGCGTGGTGGGCGGCAATTCTGCCACCGGGACCGTGACCCTGAGCGCGGCGCAAAGTGGCGCGACGATCATTACCCTCCAGCCTCCCCCCCCTACGGCCCCTGCAACCGTGCCCGCCAGCGTCACTGTGCCGGCAGGTGCTACCAGCGCCAGTTTCGCGATCACGACCGCGCCGGTTACCAATACGTTTAATTTGACCCTCGGTTCGCGCGTCGAAGGCGCCAACTCGCCCGGGCCGACCGCGCTCTTGCTGATTAACCCTGGCGAGGTCCCAACGCCGACGCTCGCCGCGCTGTCGGTAAACCCGACCAGCGTGGTGGGCGGTGACCCCTTGACCCTCACCGTGACCTTGAGCTCGGTGGCGCCAAGCGGCGGGTCTGTCGTGACGCTTTCCAGCAATACTGCGGCGGTTACCGTTCCTGCCAGCCTCACGGTGGCAGCGGGTACGACCAGCCGCACCTTCACGCTCGGCACCACTTCAGTAACTGCCACGACCACGGCGACGATCTCGGGTGCCAGCGGGGGTGTGACCCGGTCGGCGACCGTTACCGTCAATCCGGCCTCGCCGGTTCCACCGACTATTGACAGCTTCACCGCGAGCCCGGACACGATCACGTCCGGCGGATCCACCACCTTGGCCTGGACGACGACCGGCGCGGACAGCGTTTCGATCGACGGTGGGGCGAGTCTGCCTGCCGATGGCAGCGTCACGATGAACCCAACGGCCACCACGACCTATACGTTGACAGCCACGGGCGCCGGCGGAACGGCGAATTCTACCATGACCGTCACCATGAGCGCGCCGCCGCAGGCGACGACAACCACCTTCAGCGGCCGGATCCAAGGAAATGCCACGATAACCCGGAACATTCTCATCGAAGCGGCCGGACAAATCGATGCAAACCTGTCGTGGGCTAGCAGCCGTGCGTCGCTCAATCTGACGGCTCGGTCTCCGAGCAATGCCATCCTGGGATCCGGCAGCGGGTCAAATCCGATGAACGTTTCTTTTGCCACGACGGTTCCCGGCGCCTACGCGTTCGTGATCCAAAACACCACCGGAAGACGGACCGACTACACGCTGAGCGTCACCCATCCGGTCGGCGCGCCCGCTCCGCCCGCCGCGCCGTCGATTACGGCGCAACCATCGAGCGTGACGGTGACCGAGGGAGCGCAAGCGAGCTTCGGCGTGACCGCGTCGGGGACCGGGCTCGGCTACCAATGGCGCAAGGGCGGCGTGAGCCTCGCCGGCGCGACCTCCGCGACCCTTTCGATTGCCTCGACGGTGGCGGGAGATGCCGGCAGTTACGACGTGATCGTGACCAACACCGGCGGCAACGTCACCAGCGCCGCGGCGACCCTTACCGTGAACGCACCGGAGGCACCGCCGTCGATCACGGCGCAGCCATCGAGCGTGACGGTGACCGAGGGAGCCTCGGCGAGCTTTAGCGTGACCGCATCGGGAACCGGGCTCGGCTATCAATGGCGCAAGGGCGGTGCGACCATCAATGGCGCGACCTCCGCGACCCTTTCGATTGCCTCGACGGTGGCGGGAGATGCCGGTAGTTACGACGTGGTGGTGACCAACACCGGCGGCAGCGTCACCAGTACCGCGGCGGGACTAACCGTGAATGCGGCGCCGCCATCGATCACGGCGCAGCCATCGAACGTGACGGTGACCGAAGGCGCCTCGGCGAGCTTCGGCGTGACCGCATCGGGAACCGGGCCACTCAGCTATCAGTGGCGCAAGGGCGGTGCGACCATCAATGGCGCGACCTCCGCGACCCTTTCGATTGCCGCGACGGTGGCGGGAGATGCCGGCAGTTACGACGTGGTGGTGTCCAACGCCAGCGGCAGCGTCGCCAGTGCCGCGGCGACACTCATCGTGAACGCACCGGAGGCGCCGCCAACGATCACGGCGCAGCCATCGGGCGTGACGGTAACCGAGGGAGCGCAAGCGAGCTTCAGCGTGACTGCGTCGGGGACCGGGCTCGGCTACCAGTGGCGAAAAAATGGCGTGACCATCAATGGCGCAACGGCGGCGACGTTCTCCATCGCCGTGACGGCGACGGGAGATGCCGGCAGCTACGACGTGATCGTGACCAACACCGGCGGCAGCGTCACCAGTGCTGCGGCGGTACTAACCGTGGATGCGGCGCCGCCACCCCCGCCGGCGGCGCTGAGCCTGACGGTCTCCGCGCCCGCCAGCGAGGCCCGCGGTGATGAGTTTACTGCAAGCGCCACGATCGCCAACGACGGGGGATCGCTGGCGAGCGGTCTCACGGCGACGCTGACGTGGACCCCGAGCGGCAATCTGCGGCTGCGTAGCGGCAGCGCCGCGCAGGCCTTGGCGGTCCCCGCGAACGGCAGCACCGGCGTAAACTGGACGCTGCGCGGGGAAAACCAGGGGGCGGTCACCTTGACCGTCACACTTACCGACGGCAGCGGCACGGTCGCGCAGCAATCCTTGTCCATGCAGATCACTAACTAGCGCGTTTCTGTTCACGCGAAACCGGCCCATTCCGGGTTCCCATCGACGTAGTCCTTCGATGGGAACCCGCCCGCCCGCTTATCTCTCAAGCAATTCGGCGGCAGAGCGCCCCGTCGCCGCTGGTGCGTAGTAATACGAATAAATGAGCTATTTTAGCATCGAATACCCCCAAAGAGCCGCTGTTTCGCCCTCAAAAGGGGCAGTTTTCCACAGGATATGACAGTCAGACCCGCAGAATCGTCTTGCAAGAGGCGATTGCCTAGATATAGTAGGGAGTGTGATGTGGGACACGATATCTAGAAGGGAATAAAATATGCAGTGGACTCCGGAACGTGTCGAAATGCTGACCCGGCTGTGGGCTGAAGGGCTATCGGCACGTCAGATTGCGGCAAAACTGGGTGGCGTTACCCGAAACGCCGTAATTGGCAAGGCGCATCGGCTTAATCTGCAGCGCGGCGCGCCCATCGCGTTGCCGCAGCCCGAGCCGCCGCCGGTCATCCGTGAAGAACCGCCGCAGATCCTCAGCCCCGATGTAAAGGACTGGATGTGCCGTTGGTCGATCGATGATCCTGGCCGGCACGGCTTTTTCATCTGTGGGAAAACCGCGCAGCCCGGCCGGCATTACTGTGCCGAACATCTGACCATGTCTTATCTGGAGCGCAAGCGTACCGCTGCATAATTCACGTTGCTTTGGCAGAAACAACGGCGGCCTTGTCTGACAGGGGCGCCGTTTTTCATGGTGCAATATTTGGCCGGGACGTTCCACGCTCAACCATAATCGACTAAGCTTAGGCCACCGGCCCTATCCTCCCGGTCTACCCGCCCCTTTTGCGTCTGAGTATCTCTTCATGAATGAATTCGCCGATCTTCGGGAACGCCTTCCCGGCATTCTCAAAGCCATTGCGATCGGCGTGCCGGCGGGATTTTTGTTCGCCTGGCTCGATACGCCCATTCCGTGGATGCTCGGGCCGATGATCGCCGTCGCGTCGGTCAATCTGATGGGGCTACGGGTTTACGCCGTTCCCTTTGGCCGGCAGATGGGGCAGGTGATCCTGGGGTCTGCCGTGGGGCTTTATTTTACGCCGACGGTCGTTGTGGCGCTGGGGGCGAATTTCGGCGTCATCTTACTGGCTACCCTGTCGGCTTTTGTGATTGGCGGGCTGGGCGCGCTGGTCATGAGCCGGGTCTCCGGTATCGATCAGAAATCGGCCTTCTTCGCGTCAATTCCGGGCGGGTCCATGGCGATGGCGAATCTGGCCTCCCGCTATGGCGCCTCGATACCGCCGGTTGCCGTCGCCCAATCCCTGAGAGTGTCCATTGTCATTTTAGTTGTCCCTTTTGCGCTGACCTATGGCGGTATCCCGCTGGATATCTCCGCCTACAAGCCCGACCTGCCGTTCAATCTATGGATCTTCATTTCGTGGCTCGCCGCCGGGGCGGTTCTCGGGGGAGTCACGGAAAAATTTAATTTCCACAACGGTTATATGTTGATGCCGATATTTTTCGGTGCGGCGCTGACGATCGGCGGCGTGGAACTGTCGGCGGTGCCCGGATGGACAACCGATTTCGCACAGCTGATGTTCGGCCTGACGCTCGGCGAGCGCTATGAAAAAGCTTTCTTCGCGCGCCACAAGATGTTTATCCCGTTTGCCCTGGTCAACGCCTTTTTCATTATGACCGCCTCTGCCGCGGTCGGTGTCGGGCTATGCTGGGTGTTCGATCTGCCGCTGTCGACCATGATTATTGCCACGGCACCGGGGGGCATGGCGGAAATGACCATTGTCGCCCAGGCTCTCCAGATCGGCGTTCCCACCGTGATCGCATTCCATGTCTTCCGCGTGATTGTCGTCAATATGGGTACGCAGCATATTTTTACGCTGGGCATGTGGCTGGCTGGCCGGCTGAGGCGGGCCGAAGCCGGTCGGCCGTCTTAGCGTCTTTCCCTTTCGACGGTGGACGGGCCTTTCTTAACGGAAAACTAATTATCTTGGGGAAACTTGGGAAATATTTTTTAGTATCGACGATTGCTGGAAGTTAATAAGCCAATTATGGCGGAGCCTGGGGTAAGCCAATTACTTGACGGCAAGGACGAGGGCCCTCGTTGTGAGATCGCGCGCCGTGTCGGCGAACGCCTGGCTGCTAGGGATCTCTCCGACGTTGATCGCCGGGCTGCTGAGACGCTGGCGCGGGCGCTGACCGCTGATGCGATCAAGCGCGTGCGCCGGGCGCTTTCCGAAACGGTGCGTCATGCCCCGCTTCTGCCCAAGGATATTGCTCTAAAAATCGCCCATGACGTCGATTTGGTCGCTGTTCCTTTCCTTGAGATAACCGACGTATTTTCCGACAGCGACTGGCAGCAACTCGTCCTGACGCTGTCGCGCGGCGCTCTCGTCGCCGTCTCGGGCCGATCGCCGATGCCGGAATTTCTGGCCCTGCGCCTGGCCGAGTTGGGTGATTCCGTGGTCGCGGGTTCGCTTATCGAAAACCCGGCTACCCCCATGACCAAGCCGGTCTGCTATACGATGATCGACCGGTTCGAAGCGGAAGTGTGGGTACTCGATAAGATGGCTTGTCGCGGCGATCTGATCGCCGATATCGCGGCCGCACTGACGTTGAAGGTTTCCGGCGTGGTCCGCGATAGACTCATACGGACTTATGGACTGGAGGCGGTTTCAGGAACGGTAATGTCCGACGCCGAAACCGCGTCTCTGGTTCAGCTTGTGACGGAGACCGATGGCGCCAATATGCTGGCCCTGGCGCGGCGGCTTAAACAGGAATACAAACTGACGCCCGGCCTGACCCTGGCAGCGCTTCGCGGCGGATCGCTTGAGTTTTGCGGGGCGGCGTTATCGCTGCTCAGCGAATCCCGTTTCGAGCATGTCAGCAGCGTTGTCCGGCGTGCCGACGCCGCCACCGTGATCCGGCTGCTCGCCAAGGCCGGTGTGCCCGAGAACGCGCGGGACGAATTCTGGACCGAGATCGAGGCCGCCCGCGCCCGTCCGTAAAAATATGCTCAGCGGCGCTCAGGCGTCACCGTATCGGGCAGGATGGCGCACACGATGTCGGCCAGTTTTTCAAGCATCTGGCGACGGGGAAAGGATTTCCGGTAGGCAAGGGTGACCGACCGGCTTGCCTGGCCGGTTGTCTCCCGCCGCACCGCTATGCCGGCATCGGTCACCCACGATCCTTGCAGGCTCATGGCAGGCACCAGGGTCACGCCCATACCGGCGCCCACCAGGGCCAGAATCGTCGCCAGGCTGGTGTTCTGCGTGTTGAAAGCAGGGTTTGTTCCGAGCGTGCGTTCACAGAAGCTCAGTACCTGGTCACGCAGGCAATGGCCATCGGCCAGCAACAATAGATCTTCCGACTGGATATCAAAAATGGCTACGCTGTCCTGGTCCTCCATCGCATGACCGTGCGGCAGGGCGATCCAGAATGGTTCCGTATAAAGCGCAATTTCGGCCAGTTGGGGCTCGGTCACTCTGGTTGCCAGAACGGCCGCGTCTATGTCCCCCTCCAGAAGCTGTTTCTCCAGCACATGGGTCATCCCTTCGGTGAGCGAGAGCTCTATTTTAGGCAGGCCATGGCGCAATGACGGTAGCAGAAGCGGTGTCAAATAAGGGGCGATGGTTGGGATCATGCCGAGCCGCAAGGGACCCGACAAAGGATCTTTCCGCGCGCTGGCGGTTTCCTCTATCACGGTCACCAGCGCTAAAATATCGCGCGCGTGCCGCAGGATGTCCTCACCAACGGGCGTGATGCGTACTTTCCGTTTGGTGCGCTCAAACAGTGTAACGCCAAGATGCTGTTCGAGTTTTTGTATCTGGCCGCTCAGCGCCGGCTGGCTGACATGGCAGGCTTCCGCCGCACGGCCAAAATGGCCCAATTCCGCCACCATGAGCACATATTCAAGGTCTCTGATATTCATAAGTAAAACCTATTAAAAACATAAATAACATATATTATACTTATTTTACGTCAAGCGTCATCTTTCACCTGTCACACCAAACCAAGGAGACAGATGATGAAAACCATGACCACCTCGGCCGGCGCACCAATCGCCGACAATCAGAATTCACAGACCGCCGGGCCGCGCGGCCCAGTCCTGATGCAGGATTATCAATTGGTCGAAAAGCTCGCTCACCAGAACCGTGAACGCATTCCCGAACGGGTCGTGCACGCCAAGGGCTGGGGTGCGCACGGGACCTTCACGGTCACCCACGACATCAGCCAATACACCCGAGCCAGGATCTTTTCGGAAGTCGGTAAAAAGACCGATCTCATCCAGCGGTTTTCCACCGTCGCGGGAGAACAGGGGGCCGCCGATGCCGAGCGTGACGTGCGCGGCTTCGCCCTCAAATTCTATACGGAGGAGGGCAACTGGGATCTGGTCGGCAACAACACGCCGGTGTTTTTTATCCGCGATCCCATGAAGTTCCCGGATTTTGTGCGCACCCAGAAGCGTCACCCCAGGACCAATCTGCGCTCGCCCACCGCCATGTGGGACTACTGGTCTCAATCGCCCGAAGCGCTGCACCAGATCACGATCCTGATGTCGGATCGGGGCATCCCCACAGCGCCCATGTATATGAACGGGTATGGGTCGCACACTTACAGCTTCTGGAATGAGGCGGGCGAACGCTACTGGGTGAAGTTTCATTTCAAGACCCGGCAGGGCCACCGTCATTTCACCAATGCCGAATCCGAAGATGTGATCGGGCGGTCGCGGGAGACCTATCAGGAAGCGCTGTTCGGCGCCATCGAGCAGGGCGAATTTCCCAAATGGACAGTCTATGTCCAGGTGATGCCGGAGATGGACGCGGAGAAAACGCCCTTTAACCCGTTCGATCTGACCAAGGTATGGCCGCATGCCGATTATCCCCTGATCCAGGTCGGCGAGGTCGAGCTCAACCGGAATGCCGATAACTATTTCGCGGAGATTGAACAGGCCGCGTTCAGCCCTTCCAATATTGTCCCTGGCATCGGCTTCAGTCCCGACAAGGTGTTGCAGGCGCGGATCTTTGCCTATGCCGATGCGCACCGCTACCGCATCGGGACTCATTACGAAGCCCTGCCGGTCAACGCACCCAGGTGCCCCATGCACCACTATCACAAGGACGGGTCCATGCGGTTTATGCCGAACGACACGGGGAACCCGGATGCTTACTATGAGCCGAACTCGTTCGATGGTCCGGCGCAAAATCCGGACTACCGTGAGCCGCCGCTCAGAATCTCGGGAGATGCCGACAGGTACGATCACCGTGAGGGCAATGACGATTACAGCCAGCCGCGGGTTTTGTTCCAGATGTTTGATGAGGAACAAAGGGCCCGGCTGTTCGACAATATCGCCGCAGCCATGCAGGGTGTGCCGCAGGCAATCGTCGATCGCCAGATGGCGCATTTCAGCAAGATCGATCCGGCCTATGCCGATGGGGTGGCGGTGGCCCTGGCAAAATAGGGAAGGACTAACAACGGGACCGGGTTCGGCATTCGCGCCGGACCCGGTCCGCAGCTTCCATTGAGAGAAATCCCATGATTAATCAATCAGCCCAATTGGCGGCCAGCCGCGCTGACCCGCGACGGCTGCTGCTGCTCGGCACCGGCTACCTCAGCTTCGCCACCGGCTTCGCGGGAATGTTTCTGCCCGTACTGCCGACCACAATATTCTGGATAATCGCGGCGATCTGCTTCGCCAAATCTTCTCCCGCCATGTACCGCCGCATTCTTGCCTGGCAGGGCGTCGGGCCGGTCATCGGTGATTTTCTGGCGCACGGCGTAATCGGCTGCAGAAGCAAAGTGATTGCTCTGGCCGGCATGGGGGCAGCGGTGGCTCTGATCCTGTTCATCGGACCCGGTGCCGTCCTTACAGGCGTGGCGCTTGTCGGCATCGTATTTGCCGCGCTCTATGTGGTCTCACGGCCCACCTCCACGGCCACACCCCATTTGACGACCGCGGGGTCTCACGGGAGAATGGGCAAACCAATTGCGGGAGGGATATCGGATGGCGGATCAATCGGTCATCGAACGGCTGGATGCCGAAGTGAACGACTTTGTGGAGCGGTGTCTTATCTTCCGGGAAGATGCCTGGACGCCCAACCGTTGCCGCATGTGGGTGTATCAGCACCGGCTGAATACGCGCCAGCGCAATTCCGTACTCAAACTCAAGACCGCGACCAACTGCCCCATCTGGGATATCAAGCTCGACATCATCCACGCCTGTTCACAGGAGATCATCGCCGATGACGAGTTCGGCGGCGGTGAACCCCACTGGAAGATCCTGGAGGATCTCGGCGTGCGCATCGGCATGGACCGGGACGATATCCGCAACGCCACCCCGACGCCCACCACTCAGATGTGCTGGGATGCCTGGGCCGGACTTATGACCAATTGCCACTGGCTGCTCGGGCTTATCGCCAACACCTGCGCCGAGCGTCACAACGTGCCCGGCTATGGCGCCGGCTTGACCCGCGAGATGGGGTGGAACGCCATGGTCGGCACCAAGTGGATGGAGATCTGGGATATTCGCCGGGAAGACGTCAATTTCTTCACCCTGCATACCGAGGCCGATCTGGAACATTCAGAGCTCGGCTGGCGGACCATCGCCACCTATGCCGAGGAGCTGACTTTAGTGGACGAGGTGGTCGAGTCCTGCCGCCGCAATCTGGTGGTCTGGGAGACGTACTTCAACGGCATCTGCCATTCGGGCGACGCGCTCGACGGCTAGGCGCTGCATTGCGATAACAAATTACAGGGAGACAATCGGCCATCATGCACATCACCGCCAACGGCATCGCCATTAACTACCGGCTCGACGGACCCGAAGACGCACCGGTCCTCGTCTTCAGCAACTCGCTGGCAACCTCGCTTGCCATGTGGAACGATCAGGTGGAACGGCTGGAAGACCGCTTCCGTATCCTGCGCTATGACAACCGCGGTCATGGCGCGACGCCGGTGCCGGAGATGGAGGGGCCCTATACCATCCAGATGCTGGGCGAGGATGTGCTCGGATTACTGGATGCCCTCAATATTGAAAAAGCGTCGTTCTGCGGCCTGTCCAAGGGCGGCATGGTGGGGCAGTGGCTCGGTATCAACGCGCCCCATCGCCTGGACAAGCTGGTCCTGTCCAACACGGCGTCGTACTTTCCGAACAAGGGCATGTGGCGCGACCGTATCAGCATGGCGACGGTCGACGGCATACCCGCCATCGCGGAGGCTTCCATCGGGCGCTGGTTTACGCCGGGCTATCTGGCGCGCGCCGATACCGAGGCGACGGTGAGCTTTGTGCGCGACTTCATCCTGGAGACCACCCGCCATGGCTATCTCGCCTCCTCCATCGCCATCCGCGATATGGATTTCCGCAAGGAGCTGAACCGGATCGAGGTGCCCACCATGGTAATCATTGGCGAAAAGGACCCGGCGACCATCCCGGAATACGGCGAGCTTATCGCAGCCTCCATCCCGGGCGCCAAGATTTTCGTGGTGCCCGACGCGGCGCATTTGTCCAACATCGAACAGCCCGATATTTTCACCAAGGCGCTGGTGGATTTTTTAGAGGACTAAAACAACCCGCCATCCCGCGCGGCGATCCACAGCAGGCGGAGCGCCAGGGCGGTATGCGCATTCCGATGAAAACGGCCACTGATTCCGACGGAAAGCGGCCACCTGTTCCGATCCAAAGCGGC
>JAQBTY010000130.1 GCA_027624735.1 Pseudomonadota bacterium
TACCGCCGTCAACCCGGACGATACCACGCGCCTTGCTCAAACCATCCGACCACCGTGAATAATCCGGGCTAGAGCCCCATCAAATTGATGCCATTTGGTCCGATAGGGCTCTAGTAGACAGCCCACAGGCATGGGACGCTTAGTGAGCCCGGATTTGCATAGCTGACGGCTGGGAGTCTTTGCCTTCTCATGGTTGCGGCCGGTGCGGGAACGCGGCACACTTACCATCCCCGATACTGACGGAGAGTAGGCCATGTTCGCCCGGTTGAATCATATCGCCATTACCAGCGATCAATACGCCATTAACGCCAAATTCTATGAGGCGCTGTTTGGATTGCGCACGGCCAAAAAGTCGCGGCCCGCTCGGGCGGTTGTCGTCAGTGATGGCCATGTCGGCATGAACATCATTCCACGGCGCGAAGGTCGGACCGCCGGGCTCGACCATTTCGGGCTTGAGGTTCAGGACATCGAAGAAGCCCGCGCGCGCATTTCGAAATTCGATTCATCGATCAAGCTGCTTAAACGCCCGCCGGTGCGCCCGTTCGCCGCTTACAGTGCGCACGATCCCGATACCAACATTTTCGATCTGTCCGAAGCGAAGATGCAAAAAGACATCTATGCCGAAGAACAGGAGGAAACGGTGCGCCATTTCAGCCATTTCGCGCTCCGGACCCGCCATGCCGAGCGATGCGCCGAGTTTTACAACGAAGTCTTCGAACTCAGCCCGCTCAACAAGAAAGCCGACGATCGCAATCATTATCTGTCCGATGGCCGGATGACGCTGGCGATCCTTCAGTGGGACATGGATGATTACCATGGCATGGACCCGCAACGCCTCGGTCCCGACCACATCGGCTTTACGGTAGAAAGTATCGACGCGGTCAAGGCCGATCTGGAGGATCTGACCGGGCAGAACCCGCACATGCGCACCCGCGCGCTGGGCTATGGCGATGAGGGCAAGGCGCGGCTGGCTCTGTTCCAGAAATGCCCGCTGGGATCCTACCACCTGACCGATATCGAAGGTGTTTATATCGACGTTCACGAAGCCTGACCGGAAGGAGCTTCAAGCATGTTCGCACGCATCAATCACATGGCGATGATCAGTTCTGATTACCCGCTACTGGAGCGCTACTACCGCTCCTTGTTCGGCTTCGTGAATTCCGGGCGCAATAATCCCGAGGCCTCGACCGTCGTCGGAGACGGCAATGTCGGTCTTAATATCCTGCCGCGGCGGGACGGTTATGTCGGCGGGATCGATCATTTCGGTATGGTGGTGGAATCCCTGGACAAGGTGAGTGAACGGATGAAAAAAGCCAGTGCCAAGGCGGGCATGGTAAAACGCCCGTCCTATCGGCCGTTTGCCGCCTATAGCGCGCATGACCCCGACGGCAACGTGTTCGACCTCGCCGAGGAAAGCAGCAAGAACCTTGACGACGTCTATGCCGAACGTAATGGCGAAGACCGTGACGCTATGTTCAACCGCTTCGCCATCCGAACGGTCAATGCGGAAGAAGCGGCGGAGTTTTACGCCGACGTGTTCGAGTTGCAGTTGACCAACCGGAAGGAAGGCGATCCCAACTATCACCTTACCGACGGCAAGGTGACGCTGTCGCTCATGCCCTGGAAGATCGAAGAATTTGTCGGCACGTCCATAAAACGTCCCGGGCCGGATCACATTGGCATCAAGGTCAAGAATCTCGACCATTTCAAGAGCGAGATGAAACGGATCGGGGAGAAAAATACTTTTCTTGCGTCCCGGCCGCTGGGTGGCAGCGACGAAGCGAACCGGCGGCGTGACTTTTTTGCCACGAACGCGCTCGGCAAGCTGCAGCTCTCGGATCCGGACGGCAACTGGCTCGACATAACTGACGAATAGACGGATAGAAGTCGGGCTGATCGACGCCTCAATGGCTGATAAACCGCACATCCTGATTGCCGGCGCCGGTATTGGCGGGCTGACCGCCGCTCTGGCGCTGCTCAAGTCCGGCTTTGACGTCGATGTCTATGAACAGGCGGCCGAACTGGCCGAAATCGGCGCCGGGTTCCAGATGAGCGCCAACGGCACGCGCGTGCTGTATGAACTGGGGCTGGGCGAGGCCATCGAGGCCATCGCGTGGCAACCCAGCGGCAAGGAAATCCGTATCTGGAACACCGGCCAGACCTGGAAGCTGTTCGATCTTGGCGCGGAATCGGTGGCGCGCTACGGTTTTCCGTACATGATGTTTCATCGGGGCGATCTGCATCGTGTTCTGGTAGAGGCAGTGCGCGCGGCAAAACCTGACGCCCTTCATCTTGGCGCTAACTGCGTTGGCTGCGATCAGGATGGCAAGCATGTCCGCCTTCGCATAGAGGGCGGCGAGGACGCAATTGGCGATGCGCTTATTGGCGCCGACGGCGTCCATTCCGCTATCCGCCAAACCTTGTTCGGGCCGGATGACCGCAGCTTCTCGGGGCTGATCGCCTGGCGCGGTTTGGTCAACGCGGCTGATTTGCCAGACGAGATGGCCCGCCCCGTCGGCGTCAACTGGGTCGGGCCTGGTGGTCATGTGGTGCATTATTTTGTCCGGCACGGAGCGCTGCTGAACTTCGTCGGCATCCTGGAAAAAGATGATTGGCAGGTGGAATCCTGGACCGCGCAGGGAACGGTCGAGGAATGCCTCGCCGATTTTGCCGGCTGGCACGAGGCGATCCGCGCCACCATCCGCAACTTCCAGACACCCTACAAATGGGCGTTGATGCGGCGCGAACCGATGGATCGCTGGACGGAGGGACGGATCAGTCTTTTAGGCGATGCCTGTCATCCCATGGTGCCCATGCTGGCCCAGGGGGCGGTGATGGCGATCGAAGACGGTATGGTGCTGGCGCGGTGCCTCAAAGCGTTCGGTTCCGACGTCGAACGCGCCCTGTCGCGCTATGAGGATCTGCGGCGCGACCGCACCGCCAGGGCCATTCGCGGCTCCAACGAAAACGCCGACCGTTTCCATAATTCGCAGCTTGGCGATCCCGCCGTGGCGCAGAAATATGTCGATACGGAATGGCAGCCCGACCGGGTCCGCGAGCGCTATGACTGGATATTTACCTACGACGCAACATCGGTAGAGGTGTGACATGGGTGTTCTCCCCGGCTTTCCGACGGTTCACTTCGATTTCGGCGCCCTTGGCGCGCTCGCCGGTGAACTCGCTTCACGGGGCATCAAGCGGCCGCTGATCATCACCGACACCGGGCTGACTAAACACGGCGTCGTCGATATGGTGCGCGCTGCCTTGCCCGGCAATCCCGACATCGCCGTCTATGACGGTATCCCGCCCAACCCCACCGTGGCCGGTATCGAAGGCGCGCTTGCACTCTATCGGAACCAGGATTGCGACGGCATCATTGGGCTGGGCGGCGGATCGGTGCTGGATTCGGGCAAGGCGCTGCGGGTGGCGGCGACCCATCCGGAGCCGGTCATCGAATACCTCAAGGATCCGTCGAAGATTACCGCCAACGTTGCGCCCTATATCACCCTCCCGACCACTGCCGGGACAGGTGCGGAGATTACCTTCGGCGGCGGTATCCATCCCGAACCCGGCAAACATCAGCTCGGCATCCGCAGCCCGCACGTGAAACCCGATCTGGTGATCTGCGATCCCGAGCTCACCCTCACCCTGCCGCCGATCTTGACGGCGGGCACCGGTATGGATGCGCTGGGGCACTGTGTGGAAGGGTTCCTGTCCAATAATTACAATCCGCCGACCGAAGCTATCGCGCTCGATGGTATCGCGCGCGTCGTTACCTATATCGAGCGGGCCGTGGCCAACGGCGGCGATAGGGAGGCGCGCTGGCACATGCTGATGGCGGCTCTTGAAGGCGGCATGTCGATCTATATGGGTCTCGGCCCGGTCCATGTGCTGGGGCATATTTTCGCCGACAGCCCGCTCCATCACGGCGCGCTGATCACCGCCTCGGCGCCGCCGGTGCTGCGGTTTTACAAGGCGCGGGGCGATGCCGCATTAAGCGAGCGTCTGGATCGGGTGGCCAGCGCCATGAAGCTGGCGCCCGGGACCGACGCGGCCACCGGCATAGCCGAGCTTAACACCCGGCTCGGCTTATCGAATTCGGTGCGCGAGATGGGCTACCCCAACGACGATCCCGAGATGCTCGCGGGGCTCGCCATGAACATTCATTTCAACGCCACCGCGCCCCTGAAGCCGACCGAAGACCAGTACCGCCACATTATCGCCGAGGCGCTGGGGTAGGTCGGCCGTTTACGGCAGCGGGTTCAGTCCCTGCTCCCGCACCACCCGTTCATAGACCGGCAGATCGGCGATCGGCTGTTGCGCCTTGGCCTGACAAAACATGTCGGTGGTCCAGCCCCGGTGGTAGGATCCGTGCATGACCAGGTGGGTGAGGCACATGGCGCGTGACATTGATCCTGCGCTGCTGCCGATCAGCCGGTACTCGACCATTTCTTCGAGCGCGTCGGGAACCAGACCGTCAAGATAGGCCAGCAGACGCGAATCCAGGGCCTGGCGCTCTGTCCAGGTTTCCTCCAGCGTTCCATAGGGCTCGCCTCGCCGGTCCTTATAGCCATGATCGCGGCCTTCCATGTGGGCCAGCCAGATATGATCGATGACAAGCATATGATGAAGCTGGACGTTGATTGATTCGAGCGACGCCTCTCTCTTCCTGGTGACCTCATCGGCCGGCAACACCATTACTTTTTTGAAAAGATCGGCATTGGCCCAGGCGTTATATTCCAGAAGCCCGCGCAGATAGGCCTTGTCCTTCATCGACTAGCTTTCTCAATAATGTATCGGGCGACGTTCTTACAGCGCGTTGCAGGGCCGACGCAAGGTGCGCCACATGTGCGACGCCGGCGTGTTGTCGTTGCCGAGTCCTTCTTCGGGTTGTTTGAAATGCCGCCCGATGACGTCTTCGAACTGCCCCAGCTCGATGACAATATTGTGGTCGAACGAATATAGATCGTTGACGCAGATCATGCGGCCCGACATGTACCATTTATGATTTTTGGCGCGTTCGTATTCGGCGGCGATATAGGGTTCGACCTGGTAGTCGGCGCCAAACATCCGCGTGTAATTTTCCGGATAGGCATAATTCACTGATTCATCGGGGAAGAACCGCATGCATTGATGCATCCGGATGGCCCAGCTCACTTCCTCATCCACATAGGGTTCGATGAGCTGCGCGCCCCAATAGCCGTGGTCGGAACGGATAAAGCCGGTGACCGCGATGTCGTGCAGCAGGCAGGCCAGCACCATCTTCTCCGGCAGGCCGTTCTTCTGCGCCAGATTGGCGCTTTGCAGCAAATGTTGCTGCGACGGCGCGAAGCGCAATCTAAAGAAATCGATCAAATTTGGCTTCTCGGGCATGGCCGGCAGCCGCGGGTCTTCACCCATCAGCATCTGTCTGCCGGTGCCGACGCCAAACCCTTCTCCCAGCGATTGTTCGCCGTCAGACAGATAATAGAGCAGCGACTTGCCGACGATCCTGTCGCCGAGCGCCTTCATCTGCTGTTCTTCAAGCGCGTCCGCCCGTTCCGATAATGTCTGCTTGGTTGCCATGGTCCCACCTGTCCCTGATCGACTTGCCAGGATTGAGGCTAGGACCGCAGGCACGGGCGGTCAAGCGCCGAACCGGACCTCATCCAGAAAGGCGGTGACAATGGCGGCGCACTCCGCGGGCTTTTCCACCTGCGCCATGTGGGTCGTTTCGGGCACGATCCGGTAGGGATGACCGAATTCCTCGTGAAGCGCGCGATTGACCAGCCCCGGTGCGCGGGCGTTGGGATCATCGGGATCGCTGGTGACAAAGATAACCGGCCCTTTCAATTCGCCCAGCCGGGGACAAAGATCGAGCGTCGAGTTGGTAAGGTAAACCTGGGATTCCCCGGCGGGCGGGCAACATAAAAACCAGTCGCCGGCTTCCGGATCCTCGCGCAGGATCGAGCGCGCCATCAGCTCATGCGCACCCGGCACCCAGCGGCTAAGGCTTTTCGATTGTTTGAACTGGTCGCCCAACTCCTCGGGCGACCTGAACCGTTCGGGCCGGTCCTTCGACCATTTCGACAGCATGAGCTCGAAATTCTTCGCCGTTTCATGCAAGGGGTGCCCTGGACTCGGCACCAGAGGCGGGTCGAACAGGACCAGCGCATCCCACCGCCAGCCCACATCGAGCGCGTGCCATATCGCGGTGACCGCCGATATGGAATGAAACACCCCGCCCGTCGGCTTGCGGCCGAACGCTTCCTGCACACCCTGGAAGACCGCTTCCAGGTCCTTGACGAAATAGGGAACGTCGTGATGCGCGACGTCGTGGCGGGGGTTTTGTCCGTGACTGCGCTGGTCATAGAGCACAATTTCATAGCGGTCCGTCAGACAGCGCCAGAACGGGAAATAGGCGTCGATCGCAAACCCGTTGCCATGCGCCAGGATCAGTCGAGGACCCGCGATGTTGCCATGCTGGCGGACGCGAATGACGGCGCCGTCTTCCATGGTGAGGTCGATTGTCTTTATGGGCGTGGGAATTATGAACTGGGTCATGCGATGCTCTGGTTTAGTACCCGGCCTGTGTACCGGCTGAAATTCATCCTGTCACGAATAGCTGACCGTAGCCGATGATGCGAAGGCAGGTATGTTTTGACCGATGCGCCATCGTTCCATCATAATGGCGGCGTAATCGGCGCACTGGCGCTATTTTCCATGGTATCGCCGCGACGAGCGGAAGGGGGACTGATGTACCAACGCCCGCCACCACCCGATCTCACGCCGGCGCAGCAGGCTATTTTCGAGCAACCCTGGCCGCGTTTTTCCGATGCGGAAATGACCCGCCGCCGCACCGCCATCGAAACCATCATGGCGCAGCACGATGTCACCCACCTGTTGTGTTACGGCGCCGGTGGGCGTGGCGCGGCGGTGCCCTGGCTGACCGATTGGTCGGTGACCACCGAGGTCATCTGCATCACCACGCCGGGCGATCGCGACGCGTTATTTATTCAGTATTTCAATCATGTGCCGTTCGCCCAGCGCCAGATGGACCGGGCCGATGCCCATTGGGGCGGTGCGTCAACTATCCGCACCGCGATGGAGGAATTGAGGCGCCGCGGTGGATCGGACGCCCGGATTGGCGTGATAGGTGCCTTGCCTTTTGGCCCGTACGAGGCTCTTAAGGAAATGGCGTCCGGCGTGGTCAATCTGAACAGCGCCTTTACCCGCGAACGCCTGGTGAAATCGGATGAGGAACTTGACTGGTTTCGCATCGGCGCGGCGTTGAGCGATCTGTCGATCGCGGCCCTGCTTGCCGAATTGCGCCCCGGCCTGACCGAACATGATCTGTCCGACATCGTCGAACATGCCTATGTGCCCTGGGGAGGGCGCTCGGGCATTCATTTTTTCGGTGTTACCCCGATGGGCAATCCCGAACTTTACGTGCCGGCGCAGTTCAATTCTAACCGGGTGGTTAAATCCGGTGACATCGCCTTTACCGAAATCACCGCCTCGTTTTTTGACTATGGCGGTCAGGTTTTGCGCAGTTTTGCCGTCGATTGCGAACCGCCGCCACTTTATCGCGCGTTGCATGACGCGGCGGATGCGGCTTATGACGCGATCGTGGCCGCGGCGAAACCAGGTGCTACCTGTGCCGATTTGATTGCCGCCGGCCGGATTATCGAACAGCTGGGCTTCACCCATTGCGACGATCTGATCCACGGCTATGGCGGCGGGTATCTGCCGCCCGTGCTCGGTCTGCCGAGCCGCCGTGACGAGCCGACGCCCGATATCACGCTCGAGGCAGGGATGATGATGGTGGTGCAGCCCAATGTCATCGACCATGACAAGACAGCAGGGGTCCAGACGGGGGACTGTATCGTGGTGACCGAAAACGGCGGCCAGTCATTACATAAATCGCCGCGCGGATTTCTGTCGGTTTAAAAATCTAGTTACGGCGCTTGGTATTAACCCTGCGCTACGTCCCGTGGTTTCTCGGCTGGGGCGGCGGTCGGCGTTGGATTTGTCTGACGTCGTTCGGCAATACCGTGTGGCGGACCCAGAGTCTGGCGCCGGCGGCAAGGGCCAAAAAAGGACGCGATCCGAATGAAAGGACGCGGTTTTTCGATGATGCTGACTATTCTCTGGTAGAGCGATGTCGGCGACACAGGTTTCGCCAGGAATTCGTTGACGCCGGCATCGCGGGCCTGCATGACCCTGAATCTCTCGGTGAAGGCGGACATCATGATGATCGGAATATAGGGGTTTACGCTGTTCTCGCCGCGTCGGATCAACTGCACGAATTCCGGCCCCTCGATGACATCCATCAGCCAGCTGCAGATAATCAGGTCGAGGTCGGCGTTCCGCGCTTCCTTCAGACCGGACGAAGTGTCCTCTGCCTCCGTGATATTCTTGACACCGAGAGAAACCAGAATTGTTCGGATAATCCGGCGCATATGGATGTTGTCGTTGACCAGAAGTACATTAATTCCCGCCAGATCGTATAGCCCCGGAGTACTCAAGGTGTTCCTCGCCCATGACATGTGCTGCCGTAATATCGCTGGGACGGTTCGAATATGATCGGTTGAGGAATTACCATATCTCGAATGTAGGGGAATTTCGATTAACAGTTGATTACCGCGCAGCGCGTCAAACAACGGTTGTTGATTAAGGTGATCGGGTCGTCAATGGACATAATCGCTGTTAGTCTCGATTTGGACAACTCAACCACTTCTGGACTGCCGCGCTATGAACGACTCTAAGAAAACCAACGCTGCGGACGGCTGGATGGAGACCTACCGGGCGGTTGTGTTTCCCTGGCATTGCGATCATCTCGGTCACCTGAATGTGCGCTGGTACGGCCACTTTTTCGACGATGCGGGGTGGCATCTGTGGTCGCGCATCGGCATGAGCCACGTCACCTTCAAGGCGCGCGGCGTGGTTACCGTGGTCGCCAGCATAAAGACCGATTTTCATCACGAATCGGGCGCTGGGGACCTGCTGCTGGTCGAAAGCGCTTTTACACGGCTTGGTGGCAAAAGCCTGACCATGAGCCAGCGCATGACTAATGCCGAATCCGGCGTGCTGTGCGCAACCCAGGATGTGGTCGAAGTGTTTTTCGGCATGGAGTCCCGCAAGGCGGCCCCTATGCCCGACGATATCCGGACCAAACTCGAGGCGGTGGTCATCGCCTTGGATTGACAGGTCCGTTCAACTATAGTCTGTGTCCCCGCAATAGATTGCGGAATTTTCCTGGGTGCCGTTTCGGCTCTAGGGCGTCGATAAAGGTCTGTGCCAGCAGGAGTATTCATCCATGAGCCCCGACAGTGGTGACGCAAAGCTAAGCGACCCGACCGTCATTACGCCCGCCGATATCGACCCCGGCTATAATTGGGACCGGGCGATCCCGGCGCCGGGCCATACCGGCGTCGATTTCGAGGAACGGATCAATTTCCGGCGCCTGCACGATTACCGTCTGGCGCGGTCTCGCATGGCGTTGAGGAATTCCGGTCTGGGGTCGCTCCTGTGTTTCGACAACAATAATATCCGCTACATCACCTCGACAGCGATCGGCGAATGGTCGCGCGACAAGGTCGCCCGCTACGCGCTGCTCGCCGGCAATGCCGATCCGCATTTGTGGGATTTTGGCTCGGCGGCGGCACACCACCGGCTGCATTCCCCCCAGATGCAGCAGGGTTGTTGCCATGCCGGCATGCTGGGTCTGCGCGGCACGGTGCCGCCGGATGCGGGCTTGATGAAAGCGGCGGCCGAGGAAATCAAGGCCATGCTGGTGGAGATCGGCGTCGCCGACATGCCCGTCGGGGTGGATATCGTCGAGCCGCCCATGCTGTTTGCATTGCAGAAGGTCGGGCTGGAGATCCGTGATGGACAGCAGGTCATGCTCGACGCGCGCGAGATCAAGAACATCGACGAAATTACGCTGCTCAACCAGGCGGCCGCGATGGTCGATGGCGTCTATCAGATGATTTACGAAGAGCTGAAACCGGGCGTGCGGGAATCCGACATCGTCGCGATGGCCAATAAATATCTCTACGAGCACGGCTCCGACGACGTGGAGGCGATCAATGCCATCTCGGGCGACCGCTGCATCCCGCATCCACACAATTTTACCGATCGCATCGTCAGGCCCGGCGATCAGGCCTTTTTCGACATCATCCAGGCTTATATGGGCTATCGCACCTGCTATTACCGGACTTTCAACGTCGGTAAGGCGACCGATTCCCAGCGCGACGCCTATAAAAAGGCGCGCGAATGGATCGATGCGTCCATCTCGCTGGTAAAGCCGGGTATGACCACCGATCAAATCGCCAAAGTCTGGCCCAAGGCCGAGGAATTCGGCTGCGCCAACGAGATGGAGGCCTTCGCCCTGCAGTTCGGCCATGGCATCGGGGTTGCCCTGCATGAGCGTCCGATCATCAGCCGGCTGTGTTCGTTCGAGCATCCCAGCGAGATCAAGGAAGGCATGGTATTCGCGCTCGAAACCTACTGCCCGGCCTCCGACGGCTTCTCAGCGGCCCGGATCGAGGAAGAGGTGGTGGTGACAGCGGACGGGGCGCGCATTATCACCCTGTTCCCGGCGGACGAATTGCCCATTTCCAACCCCTACTGAGCGGGCGTAGGCCGCGGTTACAAAAAATGACACCACAAGCGTTTCACCCCCACCCTAACCCTCCCCCATCAAGGGGGAGGGGACT
>JAQBTY010000131.1 GCA_027624735.1 Pseudomonadota bacterium
TTATGCAAATGGAAGAACAAAATAAAACCTCCGACGTTATAAACGCCGGAGGTAGGTTAGTGATGGTTGCGGGGGCAGGATTTGAACCTGCGACCTTCAGGTTAAGAGCCTGAAGGCCTCCGAACAGGGCTCAAAGGAAGGGAAACTGACACACAGCTATGGAGGGGGTCAGAATTGGATGCTACAATCGCCCCTCAGGGGATCATTATTGCGCGCGAATTTACACGCGGCCGGCGGGCAACAATTCCTGGCTGCTGCACAACGGGACATTGCCTCACGTTCACCCGTGCAACTAGCCAAAAATGAAATCTGGTAAATGGTGGGTTTGCCAAAACCAGGCTGCATACGAACGGGTCCTCGTGAATGCGACGGTCTTTCATTCCCGGATCTCGAATTTAGCGGGTCCGGCGGGGAATCCCGCCTGCTGCCTACGCGAGAGTGAGCCCGCCATCCACATGGATGATTTGACCGGTGATGAAACCGGCATCGTCCGACAGCAGGAATTCAATAAGCGCCGCGGCATCGTCGGGGGTGCCGATGCGTCCCATGGGAATTTTCCTGGCGGCTTCCGCCCACGCCTCTTCCGACAGGGCGGAATGTCCGGTGGCATCCTTTTTCGTGTAACCGGGCGCGATGCAATTGACCGTGGCGCCCGACGGCGCGAGCTGAACGGCCAGCGTCTTGGCGAGCGCTTCCAGGGCGGCCTTGGCGGCGGCGGTCACGGCGAACAGCCCGTCGGCGGCAAAGACGTGGGCGACGAACGAGGATACCGCGACGACCCGACCGCACGTGGATTTTTCAAGGTACGGCAGGGCGGTGCTGGCCATCCGAAAGAACGCCTCGGGCATGCCACGTTCGGCCCGTGTCAGATGCTCGATGTTGGCGTCGATGTTGCCACGCTGGGCAAAACCCGCGTTGCTGACGATCTGGTCGATGGTGCCAAATTCCTGGACCGTGGCGTTGATGAGGCGGGCCGGCACATCCGGCTCGGTCAGATCGCCGAGCGCCGTCACCACCGCCGAGCCCGCCTTGCGCGCGGCGTCGGCTACCGCATCAAGACCGGCCTGATTGTGCCGTGCATGGATCAGCAGCTTCGTGCCCTGGCCGGCGATACGGCGGCAAACCACGGCACCGATGCCGCTGGCCGCGCCGGTAATCAGGACGATTCGGTCGTTACTGGCCATGGCGCCTCCCTATGCCGCGTTGAGGCCCAGCGCCATCACCGACGGGATGGTGATCGCTAGAATTTCCGTGCCCGATTTAGGCGTGAACCGAATTTTTTCGCCCGGCGCGAGTTCCATCGATGTGTGGCGGCGGTAGGGGTGGTCGCCGCATTTGCCGGTTCCCTTGACCACATAGAGGAGCCTGAGATGGGGCGTGTCGGGTATGGCCCGCCGCGCGCCCGGAATGAGATTGTAAAAATCGATCCGTGTGCCGCGTTCGGAAAAACTGCCGATCTCGCGCTGCATGATTCCGGGAAACCCGGGCGCCGGCCGCCACGCGAAATGTTTCGGATTCATCACCACCGGCTCCTTGTAGCGCGGCGGCGGGTTGATCATTTCCTGACCGGTGATCTTTTCCCACACCGCGGCATAGCCATCCTGGTTGCGCTTGCCGGAACCGGATTTGCGGCGGAACACGCCGTCCTTAAATACGCCTTCGCTGCTCAATTCATCGAAACCGCGATTGACCTGGTCCGAGCTCAGGATGCCTTGGCCGCTAGCGCCGCCGAACTGGAGAATGGCGACGAAACGGTCATCGCCGTCCTGCGGCCCGTAATGCACGCCCTCGGGAAAATAGCCGATTTCACCTGCATCGACGGTCTTGCGCGGCCCGATGGGCACGCTGCCCTCAAGACAGAAGCGTATCTGGTCCCACGGGTGACGATGGCGCGGCGAAAAGAAATCGGCGCTCTCCTTCGACAGGAAAAATTTGTAGTTTTCCGGGCTGCCGTCTTCGCCCTCCAGCATATCCTTGATGAGGATGTTGCCCTTGCGATGGCGCAGCTGGTTGGCGAGCCATTTTCGCTCGGATGCCTGTACGATCTTCATCCTGCTTCTCCCGGGTAATTGAGCGCCAACATTACGCGGCATCCCGGGGTCACCTCAAGGGGGTGTCACGCCTTGCTCAAGAAGGGGTCAGGCTGTCCACGATGCGGGCTGCGTTTGGCGAAGCGGCGCGGCCCTGTCAGATTGTTTGCATGTCCCAGATAGAACGACCCCAAAACATCCGGCTCGGGATAGGGCTGTTGATGATCGCTGTCGCGCTGTTCACCATCGGTGAAGTGATCGTCAAGTCGCTGGCCCGCGATTATGACATTACCCAGATCGTCTGGGCGCGCTATGTGTTTCATGCGCTGGTGACCTACACCATCTTTTCGCGGGCAAACGTCTTCCGGCTGGCCCAAACCAGCCGGCCCGGTCTTCATGTCATGCGCTCGGCCCTGATGCTGGCCGCGACAACCTTGTTTTTCAGCTCGTTGCGCTATCTGGCGCTGGCCGATGCCATTGCGATCACTTTCGTCGGGCCGCTGCTGGTGACCGCGCTGTCCATCCCGATGCTCAAGGAACAGGTCGGCATCCGCCGCTGGATGGCGATATTCGTCGGGTTCGGCGGGGTTCTGGTCATCATCAGGCCGGGCATGGGGGTGATGCACTGGGCGGCGATTTTGCCCCTTTGCTGCACCGTTTGCTATGCATTCTACCAGATCCTGACCCGCATCGCGTCGCGCACCGATGACACCCAGACCAGCCTGTTCTGGATGTCGACCTTTGGCGTCGTAGTTTCGTCCATCGCTGTTCCGTTCTTCTGGAAGACTCCTGCCTTGATCGAGTTGGCGATGATGATAACGCTCGGGACCGTCTATGGGCTGGGGCATTATTTGTTGATACGCGGGCTGGAAATTGCGCCGGCGTCGAAACTGTCGCCCTTTCTTTATACCCAGATCATCTGGGCGACGGTGTTGGGACTGATCTTCTTCGACCAGTTTCCCGACGGGCCGACCCTCATCGGCGGGGCGATCGTGATCGGCAGCGGGCTTTACATCTGGCGGCGTGAATCCCTTCAACGGGTTGGAAACGAGTGACTTGCTCGCGGACAATGCCAGGTTAGCAAGCCCTTCCGCGTACTACCTCCGACACGGGCGGGTCTCAGACCCGCCCCTACATTCTATGAGAATACGTAGGGGGCTATGAGCATACGTAGGGGGCGGTCTTAGACCGCCCCGCTGACAGCGGTAATTGCTAATATTAAGGTGCCGCGCTGTAAGCCCGCACCTTGTCCCAATCGACCAGAACGGCGGCGCCGGCGGTATCCGGCAGGGTGATGACGCCGTCAGCAATCCGCAGCGGCTCGGTTATGTAATCGTCCCGGAGCTGGAGAAAAAAACTTTCTTCCGCCGGCAGCAAATTGTCCGTGGGCGATCGAGTGGCGGCGAGCGACAGGGTGGAGAGGCTGCCGAACGAGCTGTTTGCGCTCAAGCCCAGGGGCGCCTGCGCGCCGGCCGAATCCGCCTGATCCAGTATCAGAAGCGATTCCGATATGCCTGATTTGGAATACTTGACCGAAATGGCGGCGGCGCCCCATTTCAGATAGGTCTGTGCCTGGAAATAATTGCGGCAATGCTTGTCGATCATGATTGGCACGATGCTGGCCTCGCATACTAACCGGCCTGCATCGTCAGGCATGATGGTACAGGGATCTTCCGACATCACGCAGCCGGCCTCGGTCAGCAACTCGGTGTAGGGAACAATGTCTTCGGGATCGTAATAGCTGTTGGCATCGGCATAGAGCTGAACGTCCTCGCCGACTGTTTCCCGCACCAGGCGGAGCATTTTGCGGTCTTTTTCCAGGCCCTGGCCAGTCTTCAGCTTGAGGGTGCGGATACCGTGATCGCCGGTAATTTGTCCGGCTTCCTCTGCCATGATTTCAGGCGCCTGGCGCGTCAGGATCCAGGATACCGGCACCTCCTGCCGCCCGCCCAAATACTGCCACAGAGGCGTGCCGGCGGCCTCGGCCCGCATATCCCAACACGCCGAATCGACGACGGATTTGGCAAGGGATTGTTCCGGAATGCGCGAAATTATTCGGTCGGTCGCCACGAGATCAGAAATGTCCACGCCTTTCAGCCGCGGCAAAAAGATCTCGTTTAGGACGACCATCAAGGCGGCCAGATTGACCCCCGCCCATTCGACGCGCACCGACGCCTCCGCCACGCCGGTGTGGCCGTCCTTACTGTGCAGCACCAGCAGCAGGAAATCCGCGCCGTCCTCTTCCATGCTGGCCCAGCGCAGCGGGCGATGATAGCTCAGGTGAAGCGGATGAAGGTCCCACTTCTCGATGATCAGGGTCACGACCGTTTCACCGGGCCGAGCCCGGGGCGGTAGCTTTTGGTGTCGAGAAATTCTCCCATGCCGCGGTCGCGGGTCTTTTCCCTGTCCCGGAACCTAAGCTGGTCGCTTTTGGCGTAGGCGAATTCGAACGCCATATCCACCGGCATGTCGCCGATGGCGCGAATGGTCTCCTTGGTGCCGCGCAGCACTTCCGGGGCGATCTTTTTCAGATCTTCGGCCAGCGCCGCCACCTCGTCGCGCAGCCTGTCCTTTGGTACGGCGAAGGTTACCAGCCCGATCTCGGCGGCTTTCTTGCCGTCGAACGGCTTGCCGGTCATGGCGTAATAGAGCGACTGGCGGTAATTCATGGTCATGGTCACGACCTTGCTGACCAGCCCGCCCGGCAGAATCCCCCAATTGACTTCGGACAGGCCGAAAATGGCATCCTCCGCCGCGATGGCGATGTCGCAGGCGACCAGCGGCGTGAACGCGCCGCCGAAGCAATAGCCATTGACCATGGCGATGGTCGGCTTGGGAAAGGTGGACAGTTTCTGCCAGTTCCACGCCCGGTCCGCTTCGCGGGCGCGGGCTTTTTCGGCCGGATTGTCATCGAGCGCGCGAAAGAACAGCTTGAGATCCATCCCGGCGCTGAACGCCTCGCCGGCCCCGGTCAGGACCAGAACGCGGACGTCGTCATCGCCCGCCAGCCGGGTCAGCACATCGACCATGTCGTAGCACAGCGCCGGGCTCATGGCGTTGCGCTTTTCCGGCCGGTTCAGCGTGACCCAGGCGACCTGGTCCTTGATCTCGACCAGCACATTTTCATAGCTGAAGTCACTCAATGATCGTCTCCCTGTTTTTTATCGATCAAGCTGGCGGAATTTGGCGCCGCGCGAATATTGGCCGGGCCAGGGCATGTCATAGCCGATCTCGCGCGCTGCATGACGGGCAAGATACGGGTCGTACATGTGGCCGCGCCCGATGACGCAGAGATCCGCCTTGCCGGACTCAATGATATGGTTCATCTGCTCGGCCCACTCGATATTGCCGACGGCCATGGTCGGCACCCCGGCTTCTGCCCGGATCTGCTCGGCGAACGGCACCTGGAACAGGGAACTGTCAGGCGGCCGCTTGTTGGTCACCATGCCGCTCGAGACATCGATCAGATCGGCGCCGGCCTCATGGAACAGGCGTGAGACCGCCACCGCGTCTTCGATCTCATGGCCGCCTTCTTCCCAATCGACGGCGGAGATACGCACCGAGATGGGCCGCTCATCCGGCCAGACCGCGCGGATAGCCCGGAAGACCTCCAGGGGCAGCCGCATGCGGTTCTCCAGCCCACCGCCATAGTCATCGGTCCGCCGGTTCGACAGGGGCGAGATAAAGGACGACATCAGATAGCCGTGGGCGCAATGGAACTCGAGCATGTCGAAATCGGCTTCCAGCGCGCGTTTCGTTGCATCCACATACCAGCCGGGGACGGCGGCGATTTCATCGGGCGTGATCTCGCGTGGCACCCGCGCGCGTTCCGATACCGGGATCGCGGTTGGCGCGATGATGTCATAACCCATGATGGTTTCGTCGCCGCTGCCGCGTTTCCAGCTCTCTCCCGTATCGCCCTTGCGTCCGGCATGGCCAAGCTGCATGCCGATCTTGCCGTCGGTGTGAGCATGAACGTAATCCACCACCCGTTTCCAGGGTTCGGTGTGCTTGTCGTCCCAGATGCCGGCATCCTTAACCGAGATACGGCCGTTGGGATGGACCGCCGACATTTCCGCGATCACCAGCCCGGCGCCGCCCATGGCGCGGCTGCCGAGATGCACCACGTGCCAATCGCTCACCACCCCGTCATCGGCGGAATACATGCACAAGGGCGACATCACCACCCGGTTGGGCAGGGTGAGGCCACGGATCGTCAGCGGCGTGAACAGGGCCGGGATATCGGGTGTCGCGGCTGATACTGGATTAGTGGCCATTAACGGACCTCCTTCGGTTCCGGATTGAACATTGCGGCCGCCGGATACTGTTTCGGCCACTTCAGATCGTAGCCCAGCGCGCGGGCGGCATGACGGACGAAATAGGGATCGAACAAATGACCCTTCGCCACGCAACACAAATCGGCGCGGCCCTCGGCGATGACGCCGTTGATCTGCTCCGGCGTCGCAATATTGCCGACCGTCATGGTCGGCATGCCGACGGCTTCGCGGATTGCCTCGCTGAACGGTGTCTGGAACAGGCCGGGCGTTACCGGCCGGCGTACGCTGGTGACGTTGCCGCTGGAGACATCGATGATATCGAGCCCCGCTTGCTTGAACATCCGCGCGACCTCGATCCCGTCTTCGATCTGATTGCCATGGTCATCCCAATCGACGGCTGAGATACGGCATGAGATCGGTTTCTCCTCGGGCCACACCGCCCGCACCGCGCGAAACACTTCCAGCGGCAGGCGCATGCGGTTTTCCAGCGAGCCGCCATATTTATCGGTCCGCTTGTTCGACAGGGGTGAAATGAACGAGCTAAGCAGATAGCCGTGTCCGCCATGCAGTTCGATGATGTCGAACCCCGCCTTATTGGCGCGCTCGGCGCCCGAGACAAAATCGTCGATCACTTTGGCGATGTCGCCCTGGTTCATTTCGCGCGGCATTTCGCTGCCTGGGCCGAACGGGATGGCGGAGGGGGCGACGACCTCCCACTTCTCCTCGTCGGTCAGGGGCGTGTCGCGCAGCCAGGCGATGGGTTCGCAGGCCTTGCGCCCGGCATGGCCAAGCTGCATGCCGATCTTGGCGTCCGACCGGTTATGAACGAAATCGACCACCCGCTTCCAGGGCTCGATATGTTTGTCGTCATAGATCCCGGCATCGCCGGGCGATATACGCCCCTCGCGCGAGATCTGGGTCATTTCGGTGAAGACAAGCCCGACGCCGCCGACAGCGCGGCTGCCGAGATGAACCACGTGAAAATCGGTCGGTGTCCCGTCGAGATCGTCGGCCGAATACATGCACATGGGCGACACCACGACGCGGTTGGAAAGCGTCAAATCGCGCAGGCTGAAGGGCGTGAACATGGGTGGCGTGTCTGCCGACACGTCGGAGGATCTGGTGGCCATTCCGGTACTCTTTATCTGTTTATTTGCCGTTGGTATCCGAGCTTACACGCGAAACCTGCTGGGGCAAGCCCCGCCGCTGGTAGTTGGCGGCGCGGCGCGATACTATCACCGTGTCCTGCTTCCGGGACTGTCTAACCAACCAGCCCCGTCAGGAGACCCACCGAATGACCGGACCCGCCAGTGTGCGCACTGCCGCCGAGTCAAAGGCGCTCCTGGCCACTGCCTTTATGGTGCTCGCCGCCGCCCTGTTCGCGTCCATGCACGGCACGGTGCGGCTGGTGTCGTTCGATCTCCATCCCTTCGTGATCGCCTTCTTCCGGAATCTGTTTGGGTTCCTCGCCCTGGTGCCGCTGCTGATGCACGGCGGCGCCCGGTTGTTCAAGACAAGGCGGTTTGGCATGCATCTGATCCGGGCCAGCGTCAATTCGTGCTCCATGCTGATGTGGTTTGTCGCGCTGTCTCTGGTGCCGCTAGGCGATGCGACGGCGCTGACCCTGACCGGGCCGCTGTTTGTCACCCTGGGCGCCATCGTCGCCTTCGGTGAACGGGTGAGATTTTGGCGCTGGGCGGCGCTGGTGCTCGGGGCGGGCGGGGCCCTGCTGATTATCCGTCCCGGCTTCGAGGCGGTGAATCTGGGTGCTATTCTCGCCATCGGATCGGCAGCAACCGCCGCGATCTCGAAACTGTTCGCCAAGAGCCTGACCCGGACCGAAGATCCGACGACCATTGCCGCCTATGTGCAGTTCCTGATGACCCCGATTACCTTTGTCGTGGCGCTGTTCGTCTGGCAGTGGCCCACTGCGGAACAGTTTGTCGGGCTCGTCGCCATCGGAATCCTCGGTAGTCTCGGGCATCTGTTAACGGCCAAGGCCTATGCGATCGCCGACATCAGTTTCGCCGAACCGCTTATTTTCACCCGTATGATTTTCGCGACGATCTTCGGCTATGTCGCGTTTTCGGAAATACCTGATAGCTGGACCTGGGCGGGCGCCGTCATAATCATCGCCGCCACGACAATCATCTCTTACCGTGAACGCAAAGCCAGGCAGGCTGCTCATGCGCGGGCTTGATCGCCCAAACACGTCGTGTAGTGTGCCGGTAGGACGAAAACGAGGGAGAAATGGCGACTGCTGTCAATAAATCAGCTTGCTTCGGCGGGCGGGGTTATCCCGATCTGCGGGATCATTTGCGCGCGCTGAAAGAGGCCGATCTGCTCTATACCATCGATGAGCCGGTCAACAAGGATACCGAGCTCATGCCGCTGGTGCGCTGGCAGTTTCGTGGCGGCATCCCGGAGGCAGGCCGCAAGGCCTTCCTGTTCACCAACATCACCAATTCCCAGGGGCGCACATACGATTTGCCGATGGTGGTCGGCGCCATGGCGGCGACGCCGGCGATCTACGGCATCGGCATGGGGGTCCCGGTCGACAAGATCGGCGATCACTGGAAGCAGGCGCTCAGCAATCCTATTCCGCCGGTGGTGGTCGCCAATGCGCCCTGTCAGGAAATAATCATCGAAGGGGCGGCGCTGGACGGCGAAGGCAACGGGCTGGACGCGCTGCCGGTGCCTCTGTCGACACCCGGCTTCGATGTCGCGCCCTATTTGACGTCGACCGGCTGCATCACCCGCGATCCCGATACGGGTGTCCAGAACATGGGGACCTATCGCGGCGGGATCAAAGCACCGAACCGCATTGGGCTTAAGATGTTCGTCAATCTGCGCCAGGGCGGCCATGCGCACTGGCATAAATACAAGGCCCGCGGCGAGAAGATGCCGATGGCAATCATGGTCGGTTGCCCGCCCTCGCTCGCCTATGTCAGCCCGCAGAAAATCCGCGACGGCGTTGATGAAATATCCGTCGCCGGCGCACTGGCCGGCGCCCCAATCCGTATTACCAAGGCAAAAACCGTCGATTTGATGGTCCCGGCCGAGGCGGAAATCATCATCGAAGGGCTGGTCGATACCGACATGTTCGAACCCGAAGGCCCGTTCGGTGAATCGCACGGCCATATCAATCTGGAAGAATATAATTTCATTTTCGAGGTCACGGCGATCACCCGGCGCAAGGACGCCATCATGGCGACCATCATCAGCCAGGTGACGCCATCGGAATCCAGCGTCATCAAGCGCGTCGCCATGGAGCCCAAATTTCTCAACCATCTGCGCGACGGGCTCGGGATAAAGGGTTTGCGCCATGTTTCCATGCATGAGCCGCTAACCAATATCCGCCGGGTCCTGTTTCTGGTGTTCGACCGCGATGTGCCGACCACCGAGATCTGGCGGGCGCTCTATGCGGCGTCCGCGGTGGATTCGGCGTGCGGTAAATACGTCATCGCGGTGAATGAAGATATCGATCCTGAAAACGGTGACGCGGTGTTCTGGGCCCTGGCCTACCGGTCCAACCCGGCGCTCGACGTGGTGATCCTGCCCCATCGCGATCGGGGCCACGGGCCGGCGCTCGAACGCGGCAATGGCGAAGATGCCAGTATGCTGATCGACGCCACGCTCAAAGCCGATATGCCGCCCATTGCGCTCCCCAAGAAAGAATATATGGAGCATGCCAAGGAACTGTGGGAAACGCTGGGCCTGCCGCCGCTCAAGCCCGAATCGCCCTGGCATGGGTATTCGCTTGGCGACTGGACCGACGAATGGGATGACATGGCAAAGCGGGCGGCGGACGGCGATTATCTGGAAAACGGACGCCGCAGCGCCCAGTTGCGGCGAAACGACGTTGCGCCCAACATTTCTATCCGCGATGTTCCCCCTCTACACGGTAAGGAATAGGCCATGTCTCAAGCGGCTCAGGAACTGCATGAAGCCCTCAATCTCGCCGGTGATGCCGTCGAACGCGACGCCGCTGGTGTTGCCACGATCATCGCGAGCGAATGCGCGGAGTGCCAGAAACGGATTTTTCCGCCCACCGAAATCTGCCCGGAATGCCTGTCGGAGAATTTGAACCGCCTGTCGCTCAGCCGGCGGGGTACGCTCTATAGCTGGTCGGTCGTCCATGCCGCGCCCAAAGGCTGGAGCCTGCCCTTTATCGCGGCCTATGTGGATTTGCCGGAAGGGGTGCGGGTGTTCGCCCACATGGTGGACGTCGATCCGGCCGATCTGGTGATGGATATGGCGGTGGAGGTCTGCATGGCGACGCTCGGGACAGATGCGACC
>JAQBTY010000132.1 GCA_027624735.1 Pseudomonadota bacterium
TACGGTGACCGGCACCGACCGCTCGGTCGGTCTGTTCGAGGTCGCCTCGGTGGCGGAGGAAGACACCAGCCTGCCGGCCGATCTTCAGGGCGCGCTCGGCGCGATCTGTGACGAGACCATCAGAATCCCCGCCTATCCGTTCGGCTGCCATGTCTGCGAGGTGGAAATCGATACCGATACCGGCGCGCTCGAGCTTGTTGCTTACGCCGGTGTCGACGATGTCGGGCGCGCCATCAATCCGTTGATCCTGCATGGTCAGGCCCACGGCGCCATCGTGCAGGGGCTGGGCGAAGCCATGTTCGAGCTGTGCCACTACGATGCGCATAGCGGCCAGATGCTGTCGGCGTCCTTTATGGATTACGCCATGCCGCGGGCCGACGATATGCCCTCCTTCGTGACGGAGATCAGCGAAGTGCCGTCAACCACAAATCCCCTCGGCATCCGCGCGGGCGGCGAAGGCGGCACGACGCCCGCGCTCTCGGTGCTCGTCAACGCCATCGTCGATGCGCTGTCCGAGTTCGGCGTGCGGCATGTGGAAATGCCGACCACGCCGGAAAAGATCTGGCGGGCGATCCGCAACGCGGCGGCGGGGTAGGGTGCCCGTTGGCCCGCAGGGAATTTCCAGGCCACCGACAACAACCTCGTCATCCTCGGATTTATTCTGGGGATCTCCCACATTCCGAGACTCCCTGGGGGAAAGATCCTCGCAACAAGCGCGAGGATGTTGATTGGGCATACAAAATAATCGGCCAATTTGATTTGACGGGAGTGGCCTTGCCATAGTCTGATTGTGTATCGAAAATTATTCACCGGAAGAAACAGCCATTTTAGCTGACGGAAATCGAAAATATTTAGGGAGATTACGATAATGATGAACAGAATTCTTTCAGGCACGCTAGGGCTGGCCTGTCTGGTTGGGGTCGGTTTTGGCGCTTCTGTCTCAGCCGGGGCGGATGAGGTAGCCGATTTCTACAAAGGCAAGACGATGACGTTGTTGATGAGCACCGGCGTCGGCGGCAGCAACGATCTCAATGCGCGGATCCTGATGGACCATCTGGTGAAACACCTTCCCGGCAACCCGGACGTCAAGCCGATCAACATGCCGGGCGCCGGCCACGTGCGCGCCAGCAACTATCTGTACAACCGGGCAGCCAAGGACGGCACCTTCATCGGCGCTTTCGTTCGTTTCTACGTGCTGCATCAGGCGCTGGGCGGCAAGGGTGTCAAGTACGACGCCACCAAGTTCAACTATCTCGGTTCCACCAATGTCAGCAACGTGGTGCTCGGCGCGTTCCATACCGCTGGCATAAATTCCTTCGCCGACCTGAAGACCAAGGAACTGATCGTCGGCGGGACCGGCGTCGGCTCGGGTACGGTGATTTTCCCCAATTTGTTCAACACCGTGGCCGGCACGAAAATGAAGATCGTGCAGGGCTATAAATCGGGCCACATGATCGATCTGGCGATGGAACGGGGCGAAGTATTCGGCCGCGCCGGCTTCACCTTCGAGAGTATCTTATCGACCCATCCCAAATGGCTGCCGGAGGGCAAGTTCAAAATCCTCACCCAGGTCGGGCTCAGAAAGGAACCCGGTTATGAGAATATTCCGATGGCGCAGGATCTAGTCAGCAGCGACGCGGACAAGCGGGTGATGAACATTTTCGCGGGCGTGGTCGCTGTCGGCTCGCCGATCTTCACCAATCAGGGCGTGCCAAAGGCCCGCGTCGCCGCGCTCCGCAAGGCGTTCGACGCGACCATGAAGGACAAGGCCTATCTCGCGGCTACCAAGAAAGCGCGTCTGAACATCAACCCCACATCGGGCGAGGAACTGGCGAAAATCGTCAGCGATATCGTGAATTCACCGCCCGAGGTCATCGCCAAGGCACGTGGTGCGCTAAGCCGCAAGGGGCTGGTCAAGTGCAAGGAATTTACCTCTGCCAAATATTGCCGGTCGGCGAAGAAAAAGAAGAAAAAGAAAAGCTGAGCATTCGTGCTCTAATTGACAGACGGCCGGCATCGAGCCGGCCGTTTTTTTGTGGCCGGAGCGTCGCTCCATCAACGGGCCGGTCTCAGACCGGCCCCTACGTCATATATCGATTGGTATCTAATGGTCCGTAGGGGCGGGTCCGAGACCCGCCCGCTGCCGGATCGCTAATCGCCGACGATCATATCCAGATCGACCGCGCGCGCCATGGCCTGATAGCCGATCCGGTTGGGATGCAGCCGGTCGCCCGGACCCCCGATCGACGATCCGGGACACATTTCCGGCCGCATTTCGCCGGTGCTCCGGTCAATTGTCACGGCATCGAAATCGATCACCCCGTCGAACAGATCGCTGGACCGGACAAAATCATTGAAGGCGCGCCGGTGGGTGTCGACCTCGGCCGATCCATGTCCGCCGGTGGTTGCGTTCAGAGCTGTGGTGAGGGTCCCCATGATGATACGCACGCCGGGCAGTGCCTCGCGCAGGCGTGCCACGCCTTGGCGGACACCGTCGCTGATCTGGCCGGCGGTGGCGTTGGCATGGCCGAGATCGTTGATGCCCTCGAGCCAGATCACCGTGGTGATTCCGGCCATGCTGATGACGTCGCGCTCCAGCCGGGCGAGGGCCGGAATACCCCCCAGCCGATCCTCCGGCAGGGTCCCTTCGGGCGGCCCGAGGATCTGATTGCCGCCGATGCCCTGATTGACCACCGAGACGTTATTGCCGAATTTCGCGTGCAGCCGCCGTGACAGCACATCCGGCCAGCGGTCATGGCCGTTGATGGTGGAGCCCGATCCGTCGGATATGGAATCGCCAAAGGCGACGATGACGCGCGGCTTGGACGCCATGTTCATGTCGACGGCATCGAGAAAAAACCACGAGGTGGTGGGGGTGGGAAATGACCCTTCGTCTTCGTCATGGCCCAGTGAGCCCGCACCGCGATCGGACAGGTAGGACGTCTGAAGCGCCTTGGCATGATAGGTCATCGGCCCGCTTTCACCGGTGACATGAAAGCTTATGGCGAGCGCCCGGCCGGTCAACAGGGGGTCGTCGGGATTGGCGACGAAGTCGAGAGCCACAGGATCGCTCACCGCATGGGCGCCAGCGGCAATCGTGACGCTTTCCGCGCCGGCGAAACGGATGGGCCTGTTGGTCCCGGCGAGCACCACGCCGGCCATGACGTGCAAACCCGCATAAGCGCCGCCGAAGGTGATGGGGCGCGATCCGTGGGCGTTGGAGAGCCGAATGCGCGCCTCTGTTCCCCAGATATCCGGCCGCACGATCATGCGAAACGACTGATCGGCGGCGCCCTTTTCCGGATCGGAAATAACCGATGTCAAATCCGGCTGCGCCGTCTCCCGCCCATGGGGAAAGGGGCCCTGTGCTGAAGCCGACCACGCGGCTGCCCAATAAGACGGCATGATAATTCTCCATTGAAAGAACGAGGCGACCGATAAACTCTATCCCATCGCCGGGGGCCGCATCAAACCCATGACAAATATTAGGTCTGTGTCTTGTCCGCTGGGCTGTGATGGATATAGTTGTGGCAAGGGACCTGGTTCGCCGGTTATGGCGGCCATGAGATCGCCATAACAGAGGATTTTCACCGATGGATACCGCCATTCCCGCGACGACACCGAACCGCGCGAATATCTTTTCCTGGCACTTCATGCCGTGGCCCTATCTCGACGAGAGTTTCGAGGAAAACTACGAGAGCGGTTGGGTCACCGTACCCAATTCGCTGTTCGATACGGACAAGGCGCGGGGGCTCTATCAGGAATATCTCGATGAGCTGTCCTATGCGGACGAACTGGAATTCGATGGTGTGGTGCTGAACGAGCATCATCAGAATATCTACGGGCTGATGCCGGCGCCGAACCTGCTGGCCGCGGCGCTGACCCAAACCACGAAAAACGGCAAGATCGTCGTCCTGGGAAACCTCATTCCGCTGCACTTCCGCCCGCTTCGGGTGGCGGAGGAATACGCCATGCTCGATTGCATGTCGGACGGCCGTATCGTCGCCGGTTTCGCCCCGGGTGGCGGACATGAACCCTACAGCTATTCCTACAGCATGCCGCTGGCCCGCGAACGCTTTTGGGAAGGGGTTGATCTGATCGTCCAGGCCTGGACCCAGCCCGGCCCGACGACTTTCGACGGCAAGCATTACACCATGCGCTATGTGAACCCGTGGCCGCAGCCGCTCCAGAAACCGCACCCGCCGATCTGGATTCCGGGGTCAAACAGCCCCGAGACCATGTACGAGGTGGCAAACCGTGAGTTTTGTTATTTCCTGTCGACGCGCGGCAAGCTGGCCGGCGCCAAACGGTCCGCCGTTCGCTTTAGTGAAATCGTCGAGGAAGTCGGCAAGAAATTCCATCCGCACAAGATGGGGCTCCTGTTCAGCGTTTATGTGGCGGAGACCGATGAGATCGCCCGCAAGGAATGCGAGGAGGCGGTCTTTTACTTCACCCGCTACTGCCTCAAGGGTCACCAACGCAATGCCGGCCGCCGTCTGACCATGGCGCCTGGCGGCCTGTCGCCGCAATCCTGGCAAATGTACCTGGAAAACTCCGTCGTCGGGGCGAAGATGCTGGGTGACGCGGAGAACTGGAACGATATCGACGAGATGGGGTCGATCTTCGTGGGTAGCCCGGACACGGTGTATGAAAAACTATGGGAATTCGTCACCGAAGCGAATATCGGCAATCTGTTGATCCAGTTCCATATCGGCAATCTGTCCTACGATCTGACACAAAAAAGCCAACGTATCTTCGCCGAACAGGTCATGCCGCGTCTGCGCGCGGATTCGGAAAAGCTGTTCGGTGAACGGTTCCCCATCACCATCGCCGATAACGTGCCGGCATAGGAATACAGGGAAAATGGCAATGAAAAAATCAACCATACAGGTCGGCGGCAAGTCCATAGTGATTCACCAGGACGGCAGCGGGCCGCCGCTTCTTTATATTCACGGCATTTGGGATATCCATACGCTGCAGGCGGATCCATTTCCGTTTCACGAACAGTTGGCGGAGCGGTTTACGGTGACTATGCCGGTTCATCCGGGCTGCGGTGAGTCGACCGGTATGAGCGATATCACCGAAATCGAGGATCTTGCCTTTCACTATCTGGATCTGCTGGATGCGCTGGATATCAAACAGGCGACGATTGTCGGCTTTTCCATGGGTGGCTGGATCGCGGCCGAAATGGCGGTACGTAATCCCGAACGGATTGGTAAGCTGGTTCTCATCGATTCGGCTGGTCTTCAGGTGCCCGGTACGCTGGTCGGCGATCTGTTCATGTATGTTTTGCACCGCGACGGCGGAATTATGCAGGAACTGCGCGAGCTTCTGTTCAAGGATCCCGATTCCACCATCGCGCACGAGATTATCCCCGACGGGCGGGTGAACATCCCCGATGAAGTCCTGCGGTATAAAAGCGTCACCCTGGCGGCTCGTGTCGGCTGGGAGCCGCCCTATCTATTCGATAAGAAGCTGTTGGGGCGTCTGCATCGCATAACCAGCCCCACCTTGGTGCTGTGGGGCGAGCACGACCGTCTGATCCCCATCGCCAATGGCCATGCCTATGTCGATAACATTCCCCAGGCGTCGCTGCGGATCGTGAAGGATGCCGGTCACAGCACAATAATTGAACAACCCGCGGCTTGCGTCGATCACATCACAGCGTTTCTTGAAACGGGAAAATTGCCAGTAAGTGATACACCATCCCTGGCGTCGGCGGGGTAAGATATCGGGATGCTGTCGCGGGAAGACAACGAGCTATTGACGCGGACCGGCGCCGGCACGCCCATGGGCGACTTGATGCGGCGCTACTGGATCCCGGCGCTGTTGTGCAAGCAGCTGTCGGAACCGGACTGTACGCCGGTTCGCGTGCAATTGCTTGGCGAAAAGCTGGTTGCGTTTCGCGACAGCCGGGGCCGTATCGGGCTGCTGGATGAGCGCTGTCCGCATCGCACCGCCAGTCTGTTTTTCGGACGCAACGAAGAATGCGGCCTGCGTTGCGTCTATCACGGGTGGAAGTTCGATGTGGACGGCAAATGCGTCGATTTGCCCAGCTAACCACCGGGCAGCAATTTTCAAAGCAAGATCCGGATCACATCCTATCCCTGTCTGGAACGCGGCGGTCTGATCTGGACCTATATGGGGCCGCCTGACAAAAAACCGGAATTCCCCGACCTGATCTGGACTCAGATACCCGACGATTATCGTTACGTTACCCGCCGTATTCAGGACAGTAACTGGCTGCAGGCGCTGGAAGGCGGGTTCGACACCAGCCATCTGGCGTTCCTCCACACCGGCACGGCCGATGCGAACCGGCGTGTCGTTCCGTCGCACTACCCCATCGTTCCGGTTGAGGGCGGCTTTATCGCCGGCACCGGCCGCGACGTGAAACCGGGCGAAACCCTGTGGGCGTCGAATTTGATGTTTGTGCCGTTTCACAAGGTCTTTGCGACCAGTCCCGAGGCGGCTCATGTCTGGGTGCCCATCGACGATGAAACCACCATGCTTTACAGCGCCGATTACTGGGTCGACAGGCCGCTCAGCGCTGAAGATTTGAAACGGACGACTGATTATCACGGTATCCATACCGAGAATATTCCCGGTACCGATCGCGCCATCCAGAACAAGGACAACGATTATCTGGTCGACCGGGCGTTACAGAAAAGCGGAATATCCTATACCGGGATGCGGGGGCTCGGCGTGCAGGATTCAGCCGTTCAGGAATCGATGGGCCCAATAGCGGACCGGACCAAGGAGCATCTCGGCGTCAGCGATACCGCCATTATCCAGATCCGGAAATTATTGCTCCAGACGTTGAGGGATGTCGCGTTGGGCAAGGAACCGCCGGGACTTAAGCCCGAAAGCTACCGGGTTCGCTCGACCCGCTTCGCGCTGCCCCGGGGGGAATCATTCGACGCCGAAATCGAACGCCAGCTGGCCAATCCGGACATTCTGGATTTCACCAAACTGGGCCCATCGCCGCGCAACCCCGCGGATTATCAACTCGCGCCGGGCGACCGGTGATGGGTCGGGGAGGATCGAATGATCTCCGACAAAATGCGTCCGTTCTCTTGAGAGAATCTTCGTTAGCGGGACCCCACCCCCACCCACCCCCCCCCCCCCCCCCCCCCCCCCCCCCCAGCCCTCTCCCCCCCAGCGGGGCGGAGAGGGAGTCAGCTCAGTGTAGCGCGCCATCGTATTCCCCTCCGCCCTTCAGGGGTTAGGGGATGTGGGTTTTTGCCGCATGATACTACTTCAACAACGGTGCGCAAGACCTGTGCATCGCTGCGTGCTACCGTCGACAAATGAAATGAACGGGTCAGGGAGAACACCATGAAGGGCGCTGAAATCGTTGCTGAGATTCTTAGACGCGAAGGCACGGAGTTCCTGGCCTGCTATCCCCGCAACCCGTTGATCGAAGCGTGTTCAAAGCTCGATATCCGGCCCATCTTGTGCCGCCAGGAACGGGTCGGCGTCGGCATGGCGGATGGCTTCAGCCGCATCCGGCGCGGCCGCCAGATCGGCGTGTTCGCGGCCCAGCATGGGCCGGGGATCGAGAACGCCTTTCCGGGTGTCGCCCAGGCCTATTCGGAGAACGTACCGCTGCTGGTGCTGCCCGCCGGCATGCCGCTCGCGCAGCATTACAAACAACCCACTTTCCGTTCCGCCGAGGTCTTCGCGCCGGTGACGAAATGGTCGGCGGTGGCTCATTCGGTGCAGGAACTGCCCGATCTGCTGCGCCGTGCCTATCAGCTGATGCGCAGCGGCAAGAGCGGCCCGGTACTCATCGAAACCCCGGTCGATGTTTTCGAGGCCGAGTTCCAGGGCGAGCTGGATTACCAGCCGGTCAAACCGATCCTCACCGCGCCTGAGGCCAGCGCCGTCGCGGAAGCCGCCCGCATGCTGCTGGCGGCGACGAATCCTATCATCTGGGCCGGGGCCGGTATTCACTATGCTCAGGCGTCGGAACAACTGGCCGCGCTGGCCGAACTTCTGCCGGCGCCGGTGATGACCACCAACCCGGGCAAGAGCGCCATCGCCGAAACCCATCCCCTGGCGCTGGGGGCGAGCACCCGGTCGCGGCCGCGTATGGTCGCCGAATTCATGGGCCGCGCCGATCTTGTCTTCGCCATCGGCTCCAGCCTCACCAAATCCAGCTTCAACCCGCCCTTGCCGTCCGGTAAGCGCATCCTCCATTCCACCAACGAGGCAGACGACATCAACAAGGATTACCGGTCCGACCATGCGTTGGTGGGGGACGCAAAGTTGGTGCTGGAGGCGCTGATCGGGGAGGTGACGCGACAGCAATCCGGGGATCGCGGCGCAAAGCGCGAAACACTTAAGAGCGATATCGCGAGCGTAAAAAAAGCCTGGCGCGCCGACTGGTCCAAGCATCTGGATTCCGATGAGGTGCCCATGAACCAGTACCGAATCCTGCGCGATCTGATGGCGACCGTCGACCGGGACAACACCATCATGACCCACGATTCCGGCAGCCCGCGCGAGCAGACCCTGCCGTTCTGGGAAACCACCGTGGCGGGATCCTATATGGGCTGGGGCAAGTCGACCCAACTCGGCTATGGGCTCGGTATCAATATGGGGGCCAAGCTGGCGGCGCCCGATAAGCTCTGCATCAACGTCATGGGTGACGCCGCCATCGGCATGACCGGGATGGATATCGAGACCGCCGCGCGCAATGGCATCGGCACCTTGACCGTTGTCTTTAACAACAGCGTCATGGCAGCGGAACGGGACGTGCTGATTACCTCCACCGAGAAATACGGAACGCTGGCGGTGGGCGGCAATTATTCGCTGGTGGCCCAGGGGCTCAACGTTGCGTCACGCCGCGTCGAGGCGCCGGACGACATCATCCCCGCCATCAAGGAAGCCATGGAGGTCACCGCGTCGGGCAAACCGTTCCTGCTCGAATTCATCGTCAAGGAAGGCTACGATTTCTCGCGGGATTGAGAAAAGGAAAGAAGAAATGCGCGCAATCGGATTCACAATTCATGGCGGCCCCGAGGTTCTTGAGGTTATCGATCTGCCGGAAATTCACGCCGGCCCGGGGCAGGTACGCCTCCGGGTCCATGCGGCAACGGTCAATCCAACCGATATCATGACCCGGAACGGGTCACGGGCAGAAATGCAGAAAGTGGACCCGCCGCCCTATGTGCCGGGCATGGACGTGGCCGGAATCGTGGACGAGGTGGGTGAGGGCGTTTCTACCGGGGTGAAGATCGGCGATTCGGTCATGGGCATGGTGGTCACCAAGGGTAGCCATGGCGGGTATCGCGAACAGATCGTCCTCGATGCAAGATCCGTTGCAGCGGCCCCGGCAGGAACCACCCATGTGGAAGCTTGCACGCTTCCCATGAACGGGCTGACGGCGCGCCGGTCGCTTGATTTGCTCGGCCTGTCGGCGGGCCAGACCGTCGCGGTAACCGGCGCCGCCGGCTGTTATGGCGGGTACGTCATACAGCTTGCCAAGGCCGATGGGCTGACCGTCATCGCCGATGCCTCGGAAGCAGATGAAGCGCTCGTGAAATCGCTCGGCGCCGACATTGTCGTGCGCCGCGGCGACGATGTCGCCGACCGCATCCGGGTGCATTGTCCCGACGGCGTCGATGGTCTCGCCGATGGTGCGGTCCTGAAGGAACTCGCCATACCGGCGGTCCGCGATGGCGGCGCGTTCACGTCCGTGCGTGGTTTCAAGGGAGACGGGCAGCGGGGCATCAATTTCACGACGACCTTTGTACGCGACTACGATTGTGAACACGAGAAACTCGACAGGCTCCGCCAACTGGCCGAAGACGGCGCCATTACCCTGCGCGTCGCGCAAACTTACGCGCCGGAGCAGGCGCCCGACGCCCACCGGCGCTTGGAGGCCGGCGGTACAAGGGGACGGCTGGTTATTGAGTTTTCGTGATTTAAGTCTCTGAAATCACTAGAGATATTAATCTAATCCTTGACCTTGCCCGGCAGGGTATTCGTTCCTATTTAAAGAAATAGCGATGGATATTCTCTACGCCCACACCAATGTCGCCCCATCCGCGCCTGATACAGAAAAAATGGCGCGCGATGAACGCGCCGTAACGTCTGGGTTCTGGCCGAAAATCCGTGCCACGCTTGGAAAAGTGCCGTTTACCGAAGACGCGGTGGCGGGCTATTACTGTGCTACCGACCGAAGCACGCCTACCTATGTCCGGGCAGTGCTGTTCGGCGCGTTGGCCTATTTCGTCATCCCGACCGATTTGATTCCCGATTTCATTGTCGGACTCGGCTTTACCGACGATGCGACGGTGCTGATGGCCGCGTTTGCCGCGGTTCGCGCCCATTTCACGCCCGAGCACCGGTCACGGGCGCGCAGGTTTCTTATGGGCGGCGACCAGCCGGATAGCTGATCAGGACAATCGCGTCCCCTCCGCCCATTCGGGGTCGAGCCGCGAAACCGATCAAGGGGTTAGGGGAGGTGGGTTTCTCTACCTCAGACAATTTTCTCTACAGCACTCGCCGTTTAATTATACGCAAAAAGATCCCCTCACCCACTTCGGCTAACCTCGGCTAAAGCCTCGGTAAGCCTTCGTA
>JAQBTY010000133.1 GCA_027624735.1 Pseudomonadota bacterium
CCCGCCGCGCCGCTTCCCGCGCCTGCTGGCCCATCAGCGTCACGAAGGCATCGAGCTGCGGGTTCAGTGACTCGATCCGCTCCAGAAGCGCCTCGACCAGCGCCACCGGCGAGAGGGTTCCGGCTTCGATGCGGCGCGCCGTTTCCGCGATAGTCAGAAAATGCAGCGCCTCGGTCATGGCGGTCTCCCCCGTATTATTTTCTCGAACGGATCACCGCAAAGGTCGGTGACACCGGATGCCCACTATATACAGCGCGTCGCGCCGGGTGGTGCTTTTACAACCTGGTGGGACATCACATCTAGCCACCGGGCGACACCCACGCCAACCCAATCTCGACTTTCACCACGTTAATAAATTTAAGTCGGTAGATTTTACAGCCCCCGCTGAATTAACCGTATTTGGCCACATAACTCCGGTGTCAGCTCGATCCCTTTAACCACTGTCATCGGCTTAAGACCCCGCGTTATCCCTTGGGTGTCGGTAGAAATGGCAGTTTTTTCCATAAGCCCGAAATCGGCCGGAACTGTCGGAATTCTTTACAATTTGTTTTATGCCGTCATTAAGGTTAACGGTAAACCATTGAAATTAATCAAAAATAGAAAGTTGGCACGGTTCTTGCATTCTATTCAGCGGGGGATGCTTGCAGGGTGCAGCACCCAGTGGAAGCGATGAAGCAGGATTAAGTTCCCATCGCAATTAATTAAAAGGAAGTTTCAATGGCTATCAATTTAGTAACCGCCCGGTTAGCGGGCATTGTGACCGCCGGGCTAATGTTGTGCACGGCAGCGGCGAACGCCGCGCCAATTTTGTTAAACGAGACTCAAACCCAGACAATCGACGGTCAGAATTTCAATTTTGACTTTGCCGGATTGCCGGCCTCCGACGGAACGGGTGGCACTTTCATCCTGCACGCCCAAGGCGACTATGATGGTGGTACCATTGAAGCCCTCACGTGGAATATGGAAAACGTATTCTCCGGGGGGCCGGTTGGCGGTTTCGTAAACGGCGCTGGTGGTGTCGGTGGTCCGTTCGATTTCGTGTATTCGGTTCAACCTAATGGGAATATTGAGTTTCAAACGACTTACGCGATTTCAGCAGGGTTCCTGGATACCCTTCTCGCTGATGGCGGTTTGTCGATCTATGTGGACCTCGATTCCTCCGTTGGTTTGTTCGCTACGCCGAACTTCGTCGAAGTTACAGTCTCATACAACAGCTTAACGTTGATCGATAACACACCCCCACCGCCCCCGCCCCCGTACGAAAACACACAGGTCTCCGAACCCGGCACGCTGGCTCTGCTTGGCCTCGGACTCGCGGGTCTCGGTTTCTCCCGGCGGAAGAAGGCTGCCTGACGCCCACCACAATATTGCGGCAGTTAAATGGAAGCGGCGGTCCCTAGGGGCCGCCGTTTTCTTATGCGGAATTCCGCAGTTGGGGGCGAGAACGGCTCTTTTCTGTCCAGCATCGAATGTCCGAGTTGGTCGGAATGGTCTTGCCCCATTTCAGTGGACAGTTCAAAAAGATCCGGTTGACTGTGTTTCGAAGTCATCCGGGAAACAGCCGTTTTGCCGCCGGCCACGGAACCGCAATCCACCTATGAATACCCGAACCGCCTAAATTTTTGTCGGGTGAAGCCGGGCGTCATCTGTCTCAAAAGGTTTTCCGTCCGACACGGCCCGGTCCAGCAATTCTTTCCGGACCAGCGCCAGCCCCACATCGCCCGCGATGCCGCGTAGCTCTCCGGCATTCGCGCCATCAAGATTCAAGTGTGTCCCGATCCCGGGCGGCGCGCCGTCGATCCTGACGGGCACGAGGCATTTGCGGGTGAGGTCGCGGTTCTTCATGCGAACGGTGACTTCCTGGCCCACATAGCAGCCCTTGGAAAACGAAACGCCGTTCAGCCGGTCTAGTCCGTACTCCATGGGATAGGATTTTTCCGGTTCGATTTCAGGGGCGCCGTCGGCGATGCCAAGTGAAAAGCGCAGCGCGTCATACGGCGCCAACCCGGCTTTTTCAAATCCCGCGTCTTCGAGGCTTTTCCCGCCTGTCCCGGCAGGCAGGCACGCGCGGGCGCCGAGGTCCGAGGCGCGAGGATCGCCATAGACCAGCCCGCCTGCGAAGCCGGCGGCCGCGCCTTGTTCGCCGGTCAACCCCAATCGGGCGGAAACGTCAGTTCCGGTGAGGGCAAAGATGTCAAATTCCGGTTGAGCGTCCCGAATGGCCACCTGGGCGCGCAGCCTGTAGCGCGTCAGGCGGGTAATCAGATCCTGACGGCGCTGTTCTTCGCAATCGAGATAAAACCCGTCCTCTGTCCCCATGATGAAAAAATCGTGGAGATACTTGCCCTGGGGGGTCAACAAGGCCGCGTAGATCGCGCGATCCCGGGAAACCAGCTCCATGTCATTGGTGACCAAGCCCTGCAAAAAGGCACGCGCCTCACCGCCGGATACGGATACGATGCATCTGTGGGGTAAAACGACATGATGAAGGTCGGTCATTTTCACGTATCCAGGTTAATGACGGATCGGGGGATAAAGCGTCGAGCTGTCTTATGGTGGTGTCTCGGACGCTGCTTGGCAAGGCGCGGCATGCGGCGTAATAAGAGGGCGAAAATTCGCGGTCTTTATTCGCACCACGCCCGTCACCAGGTCGAAAATGGCATCGAATCTGTCGCAAGCTAGATCATGAACATCCTTTTCGTCAGCTCTACGCGTATAGGCGACGCGGTTTTATCGACCGGATTGCTGGCGCATCTCACACAATCATTCCCCGAGGCGCACGTCACAATTGCCTGTGGCCCCTTGCCGGCGCCCATCTTCGCGCACGTCCCCGGCGTCAAACGCGTCATCGTCTTGCACAAGCGCCCCTGGGCCGGACATTGGCTGGATCTCTGGCGCGACGTGGTGGGGACGGCGTGGGACATGGTCGTCGATTTGCGGGGGTCAGCCCTGTCATGGACCGTGTGGACGCGTAAGCGTCATGTCTTCCGGCGGGCCGAGTCCTCCCTTCACCGGGTTCAAGCATTGGGCCGGCTGCTCTCATTGAATGATCCGCCGGCGCCACGGATCTCGTGGTCGGCGACAGAAGAAGCGTTCGCGGCGGAACACATAGGGCAGGGTGGGCCGGTCCTCGGTCTCGGGCCGACCGCGAACTGGGCCGCCAAAATCTGGCCGGCCGACCGGTTCATAGAATTAGTTACCCGGATTACGCGCCCCGACGGCCTATTGCCCGACGCCCGTATTGCGGTGTTCGGCGGCGACGGGGAACGCCCTATTGCCGATCCGGTGCTGCAGGCGATTCCCTCTGAACGTTGTATAGATTTGGTTGGCGCCGTCGATATACTGACGGCCGCCGCCTGTTTGGCCCGTTGTGATCTATTTGTCGGGAATGATTCCGGTCTTATGCATATAGCCGCTGCTACCGGTACCCCAACGCTCGGGTTGTTTGGGCCCAGCCAGCCCGTTCATTATGCGCCCTGGGGCCCCCACTGCGCCGTCGCCAAAACCGAGATCCCCTATGCGGCCCTTGTCGGCGCCGCCGGTTTCGATCACCGGACATCGGGAACGCTGATGACCAGCTTGTCTGTAGACCGGGTCGTTGACGCCGTCCAGGAGTTATGGCGCCGTACTGAAATCGATACATAATGGCCGAGGTCCGGAATACAGTGTCGGCGCTGGTGGTGGTTCATAACGAAGAGCTGCAGCTTGCGGACTGTCTCGACGGACTAAAATTCGCCGATGATCTTGTGGTGGTTCTCGATTGCTGCACGGACGGGTCACGCGATATTGCCGCCGGGTTGGGAGCCAAGTTACTGGAAGGCGCTTGGGAATTGGAAGGAGATCGGCGCAATGCCGGTATCGATGCCTGCATCGGCCCCTGGGTTCTGGAGGTGGATGCGGACGAACGAGTTTCACCGGATCTCGCGGAAGAGATCAGCGATCTGATCGCTTCCTCGGGGGCGGACTGGCACGATGTTCCCGTCGACAATTATCTCGGTGGGCGTCTGATACGATACGGCTGGGGGGCGTCTTTCGGACGCGGCGCGCATGCCGCCCTTTTCCGCAAAGGGGCGAAACGCTGGGGCCGCGAACGCGTTCATCCCAAGCTGACCTTCACCGGAACCAAGGGCGCCAGGCTGCGAACGCCGCTTACCCATTACGTCGACCGCGATATTTCGGGCCTGATCAGAAAGCTGGACAACTATTCGACGGCGCACGCGCAGGATCTTCGCGATTCAGGCGACATCGGGTCGTTTGGCCACAATGTGCGGCGAATTTTTTCGCGCTTTTACAAATGCTACGTCGCTCGCAAGGGATACCGGGAGGGGCCCCACGGGTTTCTAATCGCCTTGCTGGCCGGTATGTATCCTATCCTGTCCTATCTCAAAGCACGTCTTGAACCCGGATCCGGAGACGAACATGGCTGATATAGTCATGACCGATGATGGAATAGAATTTGACGGGGCTTCCCTCGAAAAAGGACCTCTGGGCGGGGCGGAAACCGCCTTTTTGTCCCTGGCTGTCGCGCTGGCGGGGCGCGGACACCGGGTCAGGGTCTTCAATCAATGCGGCGCCGCCATGGTGCGTGACGGTGTCGAATGGTCGCCCTTGTCCGGTCAGCTTCCCGATCGCTGCGACCTGTACATCGCCAATCGCAGCGATAAGCTGCTGCCTCTGGTGAGCGAGGCGCGGCGGGCGGTTTTCTGGATTCATAATCCGGCCCAGTATTTATTGAAATTCCGCTATCTCTGGAAGCTCTGGCGGCGCCGGACACCCATCGTCTTTTCGGGCGCGTATCACGCCGCAAGTTATCCTGGCTGGGCGCCGGACGGCGGCCGCCTGATTATTCCCTATGGAATATCCAGTGAATTCCTGTCCGTATCCCGGGATGACGGCGCGCCGCCGCCGCGGGCGATCTTCACCTCCAATCCGCTGCGCGGGCTCGATTGGTTGCTTGACCTATGGCGGTCGAAAATTCGGCCCGCCTGTCCGGCCGCCGAGCTGCATCTGTTTTCCGGCGCCACGACCTATGGCGCCCATGGCGCCGCCCGCGAGGCAAGGATGCGGCCGGTTCTGGAAAAGGCCGCGTCCCTGTCCGCCGCCGGCGTCGTACTCCGCGAGCCCGTTCACAAATCGGCGCTCGCCCGGGAACTGGCGGCTGCCCGTGTTCTGCTATATCGCGGTGATCCCGGCGAAACTTTTTGCCTTGCCGTAGGCGAAGCCCAGGCCACCGGCCTACCCGCCATTGTCATGGATATCGGGTGCGTCGCCGAACGGGTGGTTCACGGCAAAACCGGCTATGTCGCGGAAGACGACGATTCCTTTGCCGCCTCCGCCATCGATCTGTTGACCGATGACGCGCGGTGGTGTTCGCAAAGCACGGCGGCTCTTTCCTCCCAGCGGGAATGGACGTGGGACAGGGCGGCGGCGGGTTTTGAGGATCTGGTGGCTTGATGCGCCTGCTGCAATTGATGGCGGGCGCGGCGGAAGGGGGCGCGGAAAATTTTTTCATGCGGTTGGCCGTGGCCCTGCAAGCGAGCCCCATCGACCAGCACCTCGTCATTCGCCCGGAACCGGCGCGTGAGAAAAGGCTGCGTGACGCTGGCGTTAGCGTAACGACCGCCGGGTTCGGCGGCAGGTTCGATTTCGCGACCGGCCGCATCCTGAAACGTGAAGTCGGACTGTTCCGGCCGGATGTTGTCTTGACATGGATGAACCGGGCGACTGCCTTTTGCCCGCGGGCGAGCGATAGGGGCCGGTTCGTGCATGTGGGAACACCGCGGGGATATTATGATCCGAAATACTATCGCCGGTGCGACCACCTGGTGGTGACCACCGATGATTTGTCCGGTTTTTACGCCGGCCACGGCTGGTCGCCGGATCGACTGTCGGTCATCCCTAATTTCGCCCCTTACGATCCCCTGCCGGCCATATCACGGGACGATCTTGATACGCCAGCCGACGCGCCGGTGCTGCTGGCGCTGGGCCGGCTGCACCGTAACAAGGGGTTCGATACGCTGTTGGCCGCCCTTGCTCAATTACCCGGTCATTTCCTGTGGATCGGTGGCGTCGGTCCGCTGGAGAGCGACTTGAAGATCCTGGCGCGGAAGCTGGGGGTGGCGGACCGCGTCCGTTTCCTTGGCTGGCGCGAAGATGTCGCCGCGCTCTTGGCCGCCGCCGATGTCTTCGTCTGCTCGTCGCGCCATGAACCGTTTGGCAATATTGTCATCGAGGCATGGATGTATGGCGCGCCCATTGTCGCGGCGGCGAGCGAGGGTCCATCGGCCCTGATCGACGATGGCGTCACCGGCCTGCTCACGCCTGTCGATGACGCCTCCGCCCTGGCGAACGCCATCGCGCGTCTGGCCGCCGAACCGGATTTTGCCGCCGGTCTGGCTGCGGCCGGCCGAACGCAGTATGAAGGCCATTACACGAAAGAGATTATACTTCCCAAATACCTGACTCTGTTCGAGGGGCTGACGGGCTAATGTGCGGCATTACCGGAATCATGACCGCGTCGGGAGCGCCACCTGACCGGACCGCCATCTTGTCGATGCAGCAAAGCCTCATTCATCGCGGCCCTGACGGCGAGGGGCTGCATTTCGCCGACAGCGTCGGCATGGCGCAACGGCGGCTGGCGATCATCGATCTGGAAACCGGCGACCAGCCGTTTCGCCTCGACGATGGCGTCACGCTGATCGCCAATGCGGAAATATATAATTACGTCGAACTTCGGCGGGAGTTCGCGAATGTCAGCTTCACGTCCAAATCCGATTGCGAAGTGGCGCTGCATCTTTACAGCCGGGACGGCGACGGGTTCGCAAACCGGTTGCGCGGCATGTATGCGATCGCCATTCACGATCCCGGTGAACGGCGGCTGCTTCTGGCGCGCGATCCGTTTGGCATCAAGCAGATTTATTACACCGAAGGGTCGTTCGGTTTTGCCTTCGCGTCCGAACCCCAGGCCCTCATTGCGTCGGGAATCGTCGCTGCCGATGTCCGGTCCGAGGCGGCGATGGAGTTGCTGCAACTCCAGTTTACGACCGGGCGGGAAACGATTTTCCCCGGAATTTACCGCGTTTTACCGGGGGAAACGCTGATCGTGGAATCCGGCCGTATCGCACGGCGCCTGCGGCGTGCGGCCCTGCCCGAAGGCCCCCCGGAAGAGGTGGACGAGGCGACGGCGCTGGCCCGGCTGGAGACGGCGCTTCTGGATAGTGTCGAGATTCATCAGAGAAGCGATGTGCCCTATGGCATGTTCCTGTCCGGCGGTATTGATTCATCGGCTGTTATCGCGCTCATGGCGAAGCTCAATGACCGCCCGGTCCGGGCCTTCACGGTTGGCTTCTCCGACACGGACGCGGTGGACGAACGGGATCATGCGCGCGCGGTCGCCGCCGCTGTCGGCGCCGAGCACGTCGAGATCGATTTCACCGAACAGGATTTCTGGAAAACGTTACCGCAAATTGCCCGGATAATGGATGACCCGGTGGCGGATTATGCGGAGCTGCCGACTTATAAGCTGGCATCGGTCGCCAGCCGGGACCTCAAAGTCATTCTTTGTGGCGAGGGGGGGGATGAGCTGTTTGGCGGCTACGGGCGGTATCGGTCGATGATGCGGCCGTGGTGGCGCTACAAGCGGGCCATGCGGTCACGTGGCGCGCTGGAAGGCCTCGGAGTTTCCCGAATTGAAACCCGCGATTGGCGGAAGGGGGTGGCCGCCAGTGAATCCGTTGCCGACGTTATGGGGCGGACCCCGCTTCAGGTTGCCCAGGCCACCGATTGCGCCGACTGGCTGGCGCATGATTTGCTCATCAAGCTCGACCGCTGCCTCATGGCCCATGGCGTCGAGGGGCGAACACCCATGCTGGATTCCGCCGTCGCGGAAGCGGTCTTCCGCCTGCCGGACAGGCTGAAGGTTCGCGGACGGGTGGGTAAATGGATCCTGCGCAAATGGCTCGACGGGGTGCTTCCGGACGCGAAGCCGTTTTCGCCCAAGCGGGGCTTTACGGTGCCGGTGGGCGAATGGCTGATCCGGAAGGGCGCGACACTGGGGCCGCTGGTTGCCCGCCAGGCCGGCGTGGCCGATCTCTGCCGCCCCGAAGCGGTCGAGAAGATATTTGTCAGCAATCGGCGCAGGGCCGGGTTTGCTGCCTGGGTTCTGCTGTTTTACGCGCTCTGGCACCGTTATCACGTGGAAGGGGTCCGCGAAGATGGCGATATTTTTGATCTTCTGGGCACAAATTGAGCAGGCGCGCGTTACCGGCCGTTAATCATAGAGTTTAACAGGGCCTTAAGGCGGCGTGAGGTACCTTTTGCCATCAGCGCCGGGCCAGATCTAATCTGGAGCCAAGCCGGATTTGATGAGGCTGGGTGGTGCAGGGTCGCCACGATACGGGCAGGATGCCATGCGACAAAATTTTCACACCACCATAAAATTCGGCGCGGTTGCGATCGTCTTGACTCTGGTTGCCGGCTGCGAAAATCCACATCTCATGCAGTTAAAGGATGAGTTCGGCTGGACCGAAGCCAAGATGGTGAGCGATGGTTGGCTCAAATCTCGCGTAATCGCCCAGCCGCCAGTCTATTGCTACCACACGCTGGCCGATGCGGATTGTTATTCGAAGCCGAAACACGAGCACCAGGACCGCCGGATGGCCGCTCCCTACGAAGGCGTTTTCTGACCCTCCTGTTCCGACGATTCGACGACTCCTCTCCTACAATGGTACCCTCAGGAAGCATCTGGGTAGCGCCTGGGAGATGACGGAATGGATGAAGCAAGACCCGCCAACGGAAACGGATTGCCCAATGTGACGCTGCGTCATGTGGGCATGTATGTTACCGATATTGAAGCAATCATCGGTTTCTACACCGGTGTACTCGGCTTTACGGTGTCGGACCGGGGCCCGTTTCGGGGCGAGGAGATCGCCTTTCTGACACGCGATCCCGCCGAACACCACGAGATCGTGGTGATGAGCGGCCGGCCCGCCGGATCCTTCGGCACCATCAATCAAATCTCGTTCCGCGCTGATACGCTGGCCGACCTGCGCGCCACTCACGAGCTCGTCGTCAGGGCCGGGATGGAGAAGATCGACCCGGTCGATCACGGCAACGCCCTCTCGGTCTATATCTGGGACCCGGAGGATAACCGGCTTGAGATTTATATTCCGACCCCCTGGTATGTGGCGCAGCCCAACCGGACGCCGCTTGATTTCTCGCTGACCGACGACGAAATCATGGCCGCCAACGAGGCGAAATGCCGCGCCGACCCGAGCTTCCGTACCGCGGCCGACTGGCAAGCGGCGTTTCCGGGGCGGATAGGACACTAGCGGCTCAACGCCCATGGATATATTGTAGGCTGACACCGGTCATCAAATACGCGAGAGGAAATCATGTCTGATCTGCCGGAAATGAAATTTGGCCATCTTGGGATAAACGTCACCGAGATGCAGCCGATGGTGGATTTTTACACCAAGGTCCTGGGCTTTACCGTCACTGACCGGGGCCGCAGCTCACGCGGCGGCGAGCTTGCCTTTCTGAGCCGTGACCCGAACGAACATCATCAGATCGTGCTCGCCGACGGCAAACCCGCCGATGCCATGAGCACGGTCAATCAGATGTCGTTCAGGGTGGCGGAGTTTTCACAAGTGCGCGCCATGTATGACCGGGTCACCGACGCCGGCGTCAAGCATGTCGCCCCGATCGATCATGGCGCGGCGCTGTCGGTCTATTTTCCGGATCCCGAGGGCAATCGGTTCGAGGTCTATTGGGCGACGCCGCATTACATCGAACAACCCCATGCCAAGCCGATTGATTTTTCCCTGTCCGATGATGAAATCCTCAGTGTGTGCGAGGAAAAATGCAAGGCCGACCCGACCTATCAGCCAATGGACGAATGGAAGTCGAAATTCGGTAACTGGTGAGACAGGACGTCTTGGATTCCCTTGAAGCCGGGCAACCACAAGAAAGTGCGGTGAAAACACCGGATTTGAGAAAGACCGGCAGTCACCCGGATTTCTGGTATCCCCTGGCGCGCTCCGGCGATTTGAAAAAGGCATCGGTAAAGGGGGCATCCTTCGCCGGCGATCCAATTGTGCTGGTGAGGACGGAAAGCGGCGGCCTGTTTGCCCTGGAAGACCGTTGCGCCCACCGGCAGGTGCCGCTTCACCAGGGACAGGTTCAGGGCGAGCGGCTGCAATGCGGCTATCATTGCTGGACCTATGATGCCACGGGCAGATGCGTCACCGTGCCCTATCTCGACAAGGACAAGAACCTGCCGGTCGGCGTGCGGGGCTATCCGTGCCGCGAAGCCTACGGTCTGATCTTCGTTTATCCCGGCGACCCGGCGACCCTGGCGGCGGCGCCGTTCCCGGATATCCCGACACTCGGCGACGCCAGATACAAGACCCGGTATCTCGACCGCAAGGTTGCCTGTCATTATGTCAACGGCGGAGTAAAATTAGACCACTTGGGCGGAGCAAAACCAGACCACTTGGTGTGATGCGGTA
>JAQBTY010000134.1 GCA_027624735.1 Pseudomonadota bacterium
AACGACCGGGCAAGCCGGTCGCGCAAACACTACATCTAGCGCCACCTGAGTCAACGGGATAAGCCGCGGAAATCCTCAGCCCAAATCGAAATTGGACTTGGCGAACTTGGTTTCTAGTCTTACTCAGCATTGTAATGTACTTCGTCCTAAATGCGGATCTTCGGTACGCGGGTCCTCTTTTTCTATTCCTGATTTCGACTATAATGTTGTTACGGCGACACGGCCGCTCAAAAAGCCGCCATGATTTTGAGCGGAAATTTCCCGTTGTGATATTTCAGCCTGAAAGGGTAGCGAGGAACTTAAAAATCAACAGTGTTTTGGTACCGCGTTGGTTGCATATCTTCGCCATTGTTTTTGCTATTTGGATGACAATAGATGCCAAAGCCAGCGGTTCATTTACCATATTGCTGGAAAATACACCCCATTGGCTTTCCACTACGAACTGGTTAATTTTTTTTACGACAATAAATCTCTTGGGAATTTGGGGTCTATACGGTGTGTTTACTCACACCGCTTTTCGTCGCCGATTTAAGCGGCCAGCGAACAAAAAAGAAGTCGCAGAAAACATAGACTGGTTTGACGGCCTCGACACAGGGGATCCGCCAGTCACCTAAGCCCTTGCGCTTGGCCTCGCCGATACCACTTCATACCAGCGCAACAAAATTTTGCATTCATCCGGCACCGGGAGCTTGCAGAATCTGGCGAAGTCGATTGTGCACAGCGTGGTGATATCGGCGGTGCTGTAATTGTCGCCCGCGACGAATTGATTGTCGGCAAGCTGCGCGTCGATCTTTTCGAAAAATATCCGTGTGCGTAACGCGCCGCGTTCGATCGGCGCGGGGATCTGCGGCAAGGCGTTGGCGTAGCCGGCGATGGCGCGGTCGGTGAAGGTGCGGCGGGAATTGCGGAAGTTTTCCGACACCGCCTGCAGCCCTTCGAACTCGGCAATGCGTTCCCACATATCAATGAGCGCCATCTCCTTAGGCGTGCGCCCCATCAGCGGTGGATCGGGATGTAGCGCCTCGAAATACCGGCAGATGGCCATGGCCTCGCCGATACAGGCACCGTCGTCGAGCTCCAGCATGGGAACGCGGCGATGCGGGTGCGCGCTAAGGAACTCGGGCCTCAGATCGCCCGAATTGGGCACGCCCACGTCTTCGGTCGGCACCTCGATGCCTTTTTCCGCCAGATAGATGCGTACCCGCCGCGGGTTGGGCGCGGCCCCCCAGTCGTAGAGCTTCACGGCCCATCCACGGCGATGGCGTTGGCTTCCATCACCGCATGGCGCATGGCCTTGAGCTCGGCATATTCGGGACCGTTGTACCAGCCGTTCAGGGACTCCCTGTCGGGGAATTTGATGATGGTCATGCGATCGATATCCCACTCGCCTTCGAGACAATCCGGATTGCCGCCGCGGACGATCTTGACGCCGCCATAGGGTTCGAACGTCGCGTTCACCTTTGACGAATAAAGCGTCATGGTTGCCTCATCTCCCTCGGTGACCCGGTGGGTGATATAATATGCGGGCATTGGGGCGACCTCCCTCAGGCGCCGTCGACGGCAATCACGTTGGCGCTTGAGCTGGCGAGCCGCATGGCCTTGAGATCGGCATATTCAGGGGAATCGTACCACGCCATGAGCGCCGCCCGGTCGGCGAATTCGATCATGATGATGCGCTTGGCGGGCCAGTCGCCTTCGATGGTCTCCGGATCGCCACCGCGAACGACGAAGATGCCGCCATATTGTTTGACGGTGCCGGCTACCCCCGCCGAATAGGTCTTCATGGTTTCCGGGTCGGAAACCCCTTGCTGATCGACGATGAAATAAGCAGACATCCTGTCCTCCTCTGTTTCGTATTGTGTCGGGTCGCTCCGTATCCTGCCCGAATGCGGCCATTCCGCAACCCCGCAACCCCTGTTATCGTGTTCGCGACCGAGGGGGAGAGAACCGATGACCGGACTGGCATCGTTCAATTTGATGCAGTGGATCGACGATAACCGCGCGCTCTTGAAACCGCCGATGCTGAACAAGCCCATCTGGCGGGACAGCGATTTCACAGTGATCGTCCTCGCCGGGCCCATCGTGCGCAACGACTACCACATCAACCCGTCGGAAGAATTTTTCTACCAGCTCCAGGGCAACATGTTTGTAAAAATAGTCGAGCAGGGCGCGATCCGCGACGTGCCGGTCGATGAGGGCAGCGTGATGCTGATGCCGGCCGGGGTGCCCCATTCACCGCAGCGGCCAGAGCCCGGCAGTATCGGGCTTGTCGTCGAATGTAAGCGGCCGGAGGGCGCCCATGACGAGTTCGCATGGTATTGCGAAACCTGCGTTACGCCAGTCCACCGTGGTGAGCTGCTGCTGAAGAACTTCGCCACCGACCGGCCGCGCCTTTTCGATCATTACTATGGCACGGTCGCCCACGGCGCCTGCCCCACCTGCGGTGAACCAAACCCCAAGAAGATCGGCGCCTGATCCCGCTTGCAGGCAAGCGATGGTGTGATAGGGTCCGCGCGCCCGTGCGCAGGGCTTCCGTTTCAACAGTCTAAAGACTCCGCCGTGACCTCCCCCTCAGGTGACAAACACCCTCCCCGCAGCCAGACGGTAATCGGGATCACCGTTCTTGCCGTGGCGATTTTCTCCTATGGCGGGCTGTGGCCGGTGATGCGCGCGTCGGTGGAGTTCATCCCGCCGTTCTGGTTCGCGACCGCCCGTGTCTTTATCGGCGCCATGGTGCTGTTCGCGGTACTGGCGGCAACCGGCAGGGTCCGCCTGCCGCCACGCAGCGATCTGCCGATCATCCTTTCGGTCGGCATTTGCATGATGGGGATCTATGTCACGCTGGTGCATTACGCCCTGCAATTCGTGCCCGCCGGCCGGGGCGCCCTGCTCGCCTATTCGACGCCGCTCTGGGTGACCCCTGTCGCGGTCATCTTCATGGGCGTCAGGCTTACGCCGATGCGGTTGATGGGGTTGGTCATGGGGCTCGGCGGATTAGCGTTCATGTTCAATCCGGCGGGGTTCGACTGGTCAGACCCCGATGTGCTGATCGGCAACGGCATGTGCATCCTCGCCGCCATGTCCTGGTCCATCGCCATATTGCACATGCGCCGGCAAAGCTGGACTCTCTCGCCCCTGCAACTCGCCCCCTGGCAGCTGCTGGTGGCGACCATCGTGACCCTGCCCTTTACCCTGTTGCTGGAAACAAGGTCGGACATACAGATGGGATGGCCCCTGCTGGCGCTGGTGGCCTACGGCGGGATCATCGGCACAGGGGTCGGCATCTGGGCGGTGACGTCCACCGTCCGCTATCTCGGACCGGTCACCGCCTCGGTCGGCATGCTGGGCGGGCCGGTCTTCGCCACCACCCTCAGCGTGTTGCTGCTTGGCGAGCCCCTGACCTGGACGCTGGGCGGCGGGTTCGTGCTGATCATCGGCGGGATTGCCCTGGTCACGCTGGCCCAGGCGAAAAGCGGATAGTGCTCTAATACGCCACGTCGCCGCCGTCGATGACCATCAGCTGGCCGGTGACAAAGCTGCTGTCGTCGGACGCCAGGAACAAAGCCGCGCCGATCAGATCGTCGGGCATTTGATCGCGCTTGAAAGCGCGCCCCTTCAACGACGCTTCATGGTACGGCGCAAACACCTCATCCTGCGCCACGACGGCCTCGCTCTTGGTCAGTCCCGGCGCCAGCGCGTTGACCCGGATGTTATCGCCGCCCACCTCGCGCGCCAGCGCGCGGGTCATGGCGATAATGGCGCCCTTGGAGGTGACATAATGCAGGGTGAACGGAATCCCCTTGAGCGCGGTGCTGGATGAGATATTGATGATCGAGCCGGCGCCGCGATCCTGCATGGCCGGCACCACCGCCTTGGCGCAGTTGAAGCTGCCGCGCACGTTGACCGCCATCACCTTGTCCCATTCCGCCGATCCGATATCGAGGAAACTCCGGCGCGGAATATCGACGAACAGGGCCGCGTTATTGACCAGGATATCGACCCCGCCAAACGCCGCGACGGTTTGCGCAATCAGGGCGTCGCAGGCCCCCATGTCGGTAACATCGGCGACAATGCCGATGGCGGTACCGCCGGCCGCTTCGATGTCGCTTACCGTAGAATTTGGGTCGAGCACATCACTGACGCAGACCGCCGCGCCCTCCAAAGCGAAGGCCTTTGCATAGGCCGCGCCCAGACCGCGCGCCGCGCCGGTGACGACCGCCACCTTTCCATCCAGCATCCCCGCCATGAGTTGTTTCCTTTCAGCAGTTCTTGCAGCGCTCGACCGGTAATTTGCGGTCCAGCCAGCCGGGCCCATCCAGAGGATTGCCCAGCATGCCCTCGCGCACATTGATGACGTTTGTAAAACCAGCATCGCGGAGCGCATTGCCGGCCCGCCAGGACCGCCAGCCGCGGGCGCAGATCAGGGCGATGGGCTGATCCTTTTTGCCGCCCACCGCCCGGGTTGCGTCGGCGACGAATCCCGCCATGCCTTTCGGGCCATGGATTGTGACCGCCTTGGCGCCCTCTGGCACGCCGGTCTCGCGCCATTCCTCGGGCGACCGCACATCGATCAGGGTCATCTCCCCCGCCTTTACCCCGGCCAGCGCCTTCGTACTGTCGATGACCGACCCGGCATAGGCGGTTGCCGGTGCGATGAGAAACAACAGGGCCAGCAGCAAGGCAAGGCGACCAAGTTGGCAATGGATTCGCATAATGGTGTCCTATCCCGGATGTGAGGGTCTACCAATCTCCCACCATACAGGAATATAGGGGGGGCTGACGTAAACACCACATTCAAGATACCGTGAAGCAAGATTTTCAGAAGAATCAGCCATGTCCCCGAACACCTGTCACCTATGTCTCCGGGCTAAACACTTGAGCCGGGACCCATAGGATCTAACCGTGTTATAGGTCCCGGATCGCGCTACGCTTGGCCGGGATGACAGATTTTAATTTGGCAATACTGCTGAAATTAAACTGCTGCAATTAACCCAAAGTCGGGTCCAGCACGATCTTGCCGGTAGGGATTGTGGATTCCATCAGCCGGTGCGCTTCGGGCGCGGCACTCAGCGGAAAGATTTTTTCGATCTTGGCCTTGAGCTTGCCGGACGCCGCCGCCTCGATTGTTCTGCGAACGTCTTCGTCGGTATTTCCGGTGCTGCCGATGATGCGCAATTGCTGGTGATAGAGAAACGCGCAATCGAGCGCCACCTTGCCGCCGCCATGGGCCCCCGCCGTCACCAGCCGGCCAAACTTGCGCAGGCAGGCGAGCGCCTTGGGCCATGTGTCCGGGCTGGAGATATTCTCATAGACCAGATGCACGCCCTCACCGTTGGTGTAGTCCCGCACAGCCTTGGTCAAATCTTCCTTGTTATAGTTGACGACGAAATCGGCGCCGAGTTCCCTGCCGATGGCGACCCGCTCGTCCGATCCCGCGGTCGCGATGACAATCGCCCCTTCCTGCTTGGCGATCTGAATCCCCGTGGATCCCAGCCCGCCGGCGGCCCCCATGATCAGGACCGACTGGCCCGGCTGTAATTTCCCAACGCCGAACAACAGATGATACGCCATGGGGCCATGCCGGAGCACGGCAGCGGCTTCGGCGAAATCGAGATTGTCGGGTATCGGCACAACGATGGAGGCCGGGACTTTCACATAATCCGCATCGCCACCCCAGCAGCCGATGCCCAGCATGCAGCTTTTCTTGCAGGCATCGAAATTACCCGCCGCGCAGTCATCACATTTCAAACACGGCACCCGGGATAAAACCGCGACCCGGGTTCCGACGGCAGGACCGTCGACGCCCGCCCCCAATGCCGTCACCACACCGGCGGGATCGACGCCCCCCACATGCGGCGGCTTCACGCCACGCTGCTGCTGCGTGCCGGCGCGGACGGCGCAATTGAGCACCCGGTTTACGGTGACCGAATGAACCGCGACGACAATTTCACCGGGTCCCGGCTCGGGGTCCGGAACATCCTCGTACATGAGGACCTCCGGACCGCCGAATTCGTGATAAATAGCCGCTTTCATTTATTTATTCCGCCGCGCGAACGGTCACTTCCATTTCGCCGATCAGATCGCAATTGCAGCGCATCACATCACCGGGATGAACCTCGCTGACACCGGGTGGCGAACCGGTGAACAGCACGTCACCGGGATAGATCGTGTAAAACTCAGAGGCGAATTCGATCAGCCGCTGAATATCGAAAATCAGATCCTTGGTGTGGGCGTCCTGTTGTAATTTGCCGTTCAAATGCACCTGGAAATCCACATTGTTGGGATCGGGGATCTCATCCGCGGTCACGAAGAACGGACCGAGCGGCGCATAGCCGTCGCAGGATTTGCGGAAACTGCGGTCTTCGACGCCGCGCACCGTCATATCCAGCCCCAGCGTGTAGCCGGCGATATAATCGAGCGCGTCGTCGCGTTTGATACGGCTGCCCTGCTTGCCGATGACGATGACGAATTCGACCTCATGGTCGTTCCGCCGATCGGGGAAACGAATGGCGACGCCTTCGGAAGCGCCCACCACGCAAGAGTTTGACTTGAGAAAGATACCCTGATTCTGAATTCCGGGCGGCCGGGATGGCCCCTTATCCTCACCCGTCACGTGCGGCTGCGCCTTCATCTCCGCCACGTGCGCTTCATAATTCACCGGCGCCGCCATGGTCTTGGACGGCCGGGCCACCGGTGGCAGCAATTTCACCTCTGATACTTTTTTGATTGGCCCGGACGCCGCTGCGGCCTCCATCCGTTCACGCCACTCGGGCAGGGCCGCGATAACCGCGTCACCCCGCATGTCGTAGCGCGCAGCGGCGCGGATATCCGTCTGAATGTTGGTGATATCGTGAATTGTGTCGCCAATGACCACGCCAAGGCGATCCTCATCGAATCGGCAAAGCTTCATCCCCAGTCCCTTTCGTCTCGCATTATGAATTGCTCTCATGCAGTGGGGTGCATTTAACCAATCAAATGCGGAAAAGAAAATGCCCACGCGACATTAGCTGAAATTAATTTGGGTCGAATAATCGTGCCTTGGCGGAAGCCGGCGGCAGGTTTAGACTTGCCGCGATTTTTTTCGTTGGAGGACTACATGACTGAACCGAAGGTCACGGGGCTACGCAGCATTGATTACAACGTCACCGATGTGGCGACATCGGCCCGTTTTTATGAAAATTGCTGGGGGCTGGCGCCTGTCGCACAGGAAGCCGGTGGGCAATATTTGCGCGCGACCGGCGCAGAGCATCACATCGTCGTCCTGCACGAAAATCCAACGGCAGGGGTCAAATGCATAAATTTCGGCGCCGACAGCCGCGCAGCCGTCGACGGGCTTCATACCAAATTGTCAGGGTTTGGCGCCGCGATAGGCAGCGCGCCCGCATTTTTTTCCAAACCCGGCGGCGGCTATGGATTTGCCTTCAGCGACCCGGACGGGCAGTCCTATACGATCAGTTCGGATGTCATTCAGCATGGTGACGCGAAGATGGTTGAGGACCGTCCCTTCAAGCTGAGCCATGTGGTCCTTAATTCAGACAAGGTCGCGTCGCAGGAAGAATTTTATTGCGACGTGCTCGGCTTCAAGGTCAGCGATCGCACAGCGCGGATGAATTTCATCCGCTGCAGCGCCGACCACCATAGTGTCGCCTTCGCCCACGCCAACGGTCCGTCGCTTAACCATACAGCGTTCGAAGTCCCCACGTTCGATGCATTAATGCGCGGCTCCGGACGCATGAAGGGAAAAGGTTTTGAAGTCGGATGGGGCGTCGGGCGGCACGGGCCGGGCAACAATATTTTCACCTATTTCCTCGATCCGAACGGTCTCGTGGTCGAGTACACGGCCGAGGTGGAACAAGTCGATGACACCTATGCGACCGGCGGCCCGGAAGACTGGGCAAAACGCGTCGGCGGCCCCGACCGTTGGGGCTTTGCCGGCCTACCGACGCCGTTGATGCAAAAAGCTATGGGCGGTGATCCGCAACCGCCGGGTGTGAACGTCGAGTAACCTGCTGTTTTGGCAAAGAAGCCGAATCCGCCGAGACTTGCATAGCCTAAAAGCATGGCGTAGCCTTCGGGTCAAGGGAGAGCGATGCACGATAATTTTATGCCGTTCTCCCGGTTCCATGCCGTCACGACAGGCGGGATGGTTTGGTTTAATAAATTCCTTGGGAGGAATCGCGGCATGAAATTCATAAAAGCCTCGACATTCGGTATTCTGGCGGGCGGTATTCTGGCGGGCGCCCTCGTCTCGATGGGCCTGGCCGGTCAGGCCGACGCCCAGTTCTATAAGGGCAAGCGCGTCAACGTCATTATCAACTATGCCGCGGGCGGCAACACCGATATCCAGGGCCGTTCGGTATTGCGGCACATGGAAAAGCACGTGCCGGGCAACCCGCGCTTCCTGGTGCGGAATATTTCCGGCGCCGGCGGCATCGTAGGCGTGAATTTCCTGGGCGAGGTCGCCAAGCGCGACGGTTTCACCATCGGCATCTTCACCATTCCCATCATGGCGCAGATCATGCACGCGCCGGAACTGCGGGTCGATCTGCGCAAGCTGCAGATGGTCGGCGCCATCGCGCAGCAGACCATTTCGCATATCCGCAAGGACGCGATACCTGGCGGCATTCAAAGCTGGACCGATTTCACCAAGATCACCAAGACAATCAAAACAGCCGGCCATGGACCGCAGAGCAGCAAGGATCTGCGTCTGCGCATGTTCATGGAAGCTTTGAAGATACCGTATGAGCATGTCACCGGTTACAAGTCGGCCGGCAAAATCCGCACGGCGATCCTGAAGGATGAGATACAGGTGACCGCGGACTCCATGACCGGATACTTCGCCCGCGTGGTGCCCAACCTGATCACGCCGGGCATTTCCGTGCCGCTATGGCATGTTGGGCTCCCGACGGCTGACGGCAAGGATATGCGGTGTCATCCGGCGCTCAAGCAGTTCCCTTGCTTTATTCAGGCGTACGAGCACAAGTTCGGCAAGGGTGCACGGCCCAAAGGATTACCCTTCAAGGCGATGATCGTGATCGCCGGGACACGCGAGCTGCTGCGTATCATCGTATTGCCGGACGGCGCCCCGAAGGCGGCGCTCGATACCATGCGCACGGCCTGGGCCAACACTATGAAGGACGAGGCCTATCTCGCCGAATTCCGCAAACAGAACGGCAGCGAGCTCGACGGCTCCACCGGCGCGGATGCCCAGAAGACTTTGGCGCGCGTGGCCAGCGTCGATCCGGCGGTGCAAAAATGGCTGCTCGCTTACGCGGAAAAAGGCAAGAAGTAGGGCTCGCCCTGCCGATCGCACCATGATTTCCGGGCGGGGTGTTCGCGAGAATACGCCGCCCGGAAACAGCTTTAGCGACAGGTTCTCATGACATTCACCGACGCTGTCCTCGGCGGGCTTTACATGGTCGTCATCTGGCCGGCCATTGGTTATTTGTGCCTGGGCGTCATGCTCGGCATGTTCTTCGGCGCCGTGCCGGGTCTTTCGGGCCTGGTGGGGCTCGCCATTCTGCTGCCCTTTACCTTCGGTCTCGATCCCGGCTCGGCCTTCGCCTTCCTGCTGGGCATGTATGCCGTCACCACGACCTCCGATACGCTGGCGTCGGTCATGCTGGGGATACCGGGGACCGCCGCCTCGCAGGCAACCATCCTGGATGGCTACCCCATGGCGCAGCGCGGCGAAGCGGCCCGCGCGCTGGGCGCGGCCTATACCGTGTCGATGGTCGGCGGCGTGCTTGGCGCCATATTTCTGGCGCTGTCCATCCCGCTGGTCCGCCCCATCATCCTGTCGTTCTCCGAACCGGAATTTTTCGCCCTGGCCGTCCTGGGGCTCACCATGGTCGCCTCGCTCAGCGGCCGGTCCGTCCTGAAGGGTGTGACGGCGGCCTGTTTCGGTTTGCTCATCTCCACCATTGGCTACGCCGAATTCGGCGCCGTGCAGCGCTTCTGGTTCGGCCTTCCCTTCCTGGCCGACGGCCTGCCCATTGTGCCTTACGTGCTCGGCCTGTTCGCCATACCCGAAGTGCTCGACCTCGCCGTCCGCAATACCTCGATCTCACAGGTCAAAGCCGATGAGGTAAAGGGCGGTATTCTGGAGGGCATGAAGGATGCAGCGACGCATTGGTGGCTTGCGCTGCGCTGTACGGTCATTGGCGTCTATATCGGCATGCTGCCGGGTCTCGGCGGTTCCATCGTCGATTGGGTCGCCTACGGCCACGCCGCGCAGAGCGAAAAGAATACCGAAACCTTCGGCACTGGTGACGTTCGCGGCGTTATCGCGCCGGAGGCAGCCAACAACGCCATGAAGGGCGGCGCGCTTCTACCGACCATCGCCTTTGCCATCCCCGGCAGCGCGTCGATGGCAATCCTGCTGGGCGCCTTCCAGATTCAGGGTCTGGAGCCGGGCCCGCAGATGCTGACCACCAAGCTCGACGTCAGCTTCAGC
>JAQBTY010000135.1 GCA_027624735.1 Pseudomonadota bacterium
CCGTCAACCCGGACGATACCACGCGCCTTGCTCAAACCATCCGACCACCGTGAATAATCCGGGTTAGGTCCTGGCCTCGGCGTAAACCCGGTCGGACGGCGCCTTGAAGGTTTTTGCCATCATCTCGGGCGTGGTGGCCATCCACAGACGGAACAGGTGACGGCGGCGATCCAGCTCGGGGTAATCCTCGTAATCATGCCGTGCATGCATCACGGCCCGGTTGTTCACCATCAACAGATCGCCCGGTTCGAGCATGAATTCAAAGGCCACGCCGGGTCGTTCCGCGACTCGCTGGATCTCGTGCCGGGCGTCGTCTTCGATCGGGTTGTATGTCACGCCGCCCTGATCGATGGCGCGTTGCACGACCTGGGAAATGTAGTAGCCCTGAACCGTGTCGCCCTTGCGGGTGAAGACAGGGACCCGTTGCGCGGAAACGCGGGGGGCCTCGCCCACGTTGTCGACGGCCTGCGACATGTAATAGTAGCCGTCATAAAGCGCCTTAAGATAATCGGGTTTTTCCCGCAGGATCAGATTGTGCAGCATCGCCGAGCTGATCAATCGGCTGGCGCCGCCCGCCTTGGCTTTCCGCAGCGAGAACAACGCAAAAATGTCGGTGGTGTCGGTGTGAAAATCAAGCTCGCCGCCAGCGTGGTTGGTGCGCAGCTGGCCGCGTTTGATGATGTGTTCCAGGTCGGGTTTTGGCGCCGAGGTCTGGTCACTTACATCGATGACATGATTGATCCAGTCGCCCTGGCGGCTTTGCGGAATACCGGCGCCGAAATAGGAACACAGGCCCCAGCTCACGATCTTGCAGGATTCTTCGCTGAAATCCTGTGCCGGAAAGCCCCGGACGATTCCGAAACCCCGTCCGTTTTCGAGCTCGCTGGCGAGCGCCTTAAGCCTTGTTCCAAGATTTTTCAGCGGAAAATCCGACGCGGTGATTTCCTGTACCGGCATGTTTCGGTTCTCAACGGCGGCAAGCGCGCCTGCCAACTCGCTGACGTCCAGTGGCGTGAGAGGAGTGATCCATCCGTCGGTCTGCTCCAGGTCGCGGCCCATCCAGACGGCGGGCCCTGTGACCGGTTCCTGATTTTCTGACATGGCGGTTTCTCCTGCTCGGTATGGAGGGTGCGTAACGGAATGGGCTACACTCCAGACTGCGGTATAAAACGTAGCGCCTTCCCTTCCAGATGGGTAGGGATAAAGAAAAAGGGGAGTGATCATGGGTTTTTCGACGATTGCCATTCTGAGCCCGGGAAATATGGGCGGCGCGGTCGGCGCACAGCTGCGGAAATCCGGGTACGATGTGATTTCCTGTCTCGCCGGACGATCCGATTTCACCCGGCGCAAGGCTGATGAGGCCGGTTTCCGTGACGTTGCCGACATGAACGCCCTGGTCTCCGAAGCCGATCTGGTCCTGTCGATCCTCGATCCGGCCAAAGCCATGGATATCGCCGATCAGGTGGCGTCGGCGATGAAATCGACCGGGAAAAATCCGGTTTTCGCCGATTGCAACGCGACCTCTCCGGCAACGGCGGAGAAGCTGAACGCCGTGATCGAGGCGGCAGGCGGAAAATTTGTCGATGTCGGGATCGTCGGCGGCGCACCGACCCGGCGGGAAAATTTCCCCCAGTTCTGTACCTCCGGACCGCACGCTTCCTTGCTTGATGAACTGAATGACAAGGGTGTCCGTATCGAGTGCATCGGTCCCAGGGTCGGCCAGGGCTCGGCCATCAAGATTTGCAACGGCGCCTATAACAAGGGCGCCTTCGCGCTCTACACAACGGTCATGCTGGCGGCGGAACATTACGGCTGTACCGAATTCCTGCGCGACCGCCTGCCCAACAGCCAGGCGGGGACCGTTGAGCGCCTGGATCAGGCTGTCCTGCGGCTGCCCAGCCTGTCGGGGCGCTACATCGGTGAAATGGAACAGGTCGCGGAAACCTTTGAAGCGATCGGCTTGACGCCTGATATCCACAAAGGCGCCGCCGATTTGTTCCGGCTCCTGAATGCCAGCCCGCTGGCCACCGAACGCCGCGAAGAGATCGATCCCGGCCGTTCGGTTGCCGATGTCTTGCGGATGCTGTCGGAGACGATGCCCGGCGCTTCAGACTGATATAATCATCGGAATCGACGACCGAGAGTCTTCTCATGAGGGGTCTTTCGCAAAAAAAAATGCGAATTCTGGGGTCCATTAACGAATGGAAAATGCCTTACAAAACCTTTTCTTAGGTGGTTAAGGAGACCTTTCCCGTTAACCATAAAACTCGTTAACTATATGTTTTTATTGATAAAATTTTATTGAAATGCCATAACAGCGCCAATCAAACGGTGGCACGACACCGATCAACAGGAGGCGCTAGGGATGTTTAAGGGAATTTGCACAGGGTTACTGACTCTTTTACTGGTTAACGCAGCTCAGGCCACTGAACGCGGTCCGGAACCGGCTCTGCTGAAGGCTGGCGAGAAGGGGATCGTTGCCGCGCAGCTGCTGCTCGGTTCTCAGTACCTGATGGGATTGCAGGCACCGCAGGATTTCAAGAAAGCTCACAATTGGTACGGCAAGGCCGCCAACCAGGGGAACCCCAAGGCGCAGACCGTGCTCGGACTGCTCCACCTGGGCGGAACCGGCGTACAGGCCGACGCGGCGCGTGCGGCGACCTGGTTCCAGCTCGCCGCCCTGCAGGGGTCGGGCGAGGCACAGTTGTCGCTGGCAAACCTCTATGCCGAGGGCAGGGGCGTCGCCAAGGATCCAATCGAGGCTCACATGTGGTACAGCATCGCCATCGAGAACCTGCAATCGGGCGAAAGCCTCACCGAGGCCGTACATTCGCGCAATGTTCTGGCCGCGAAGATGACCGGTGAAGAACTTCAGGACGCGAAAATACGGACCCGTGGCGTAAGCGCCTTCGCCGTTCGATAAGGGATCCCCGGCAAGGAGTATCGAAAATGTTGCGGATCCTGACAGTATTAATGGCGATTTCGGCGGCTTCCCCGGTCATGGCCGCGGAATCGGCCGGAAACGAGTGCGATCAACTGGCGGCGCATCCTTATGATCCCGCCAGGTATGATCCCGCCAGGCAAGTCCGGGGGGTCGTCTTCGATGCTATCGATCCGGCGCGCGCGGTAACAAGCTGCGCCGCCGCCTTTTCAGAGCAGCCCGGTGTCGTCCGCTTCATGTATCAGTACGGCCGCACTCTCCTCGCGGCGAAGCGGGGTAACGAGGCGATGGTCTTCATCCGGTCCGCCGCCAACAGCGGCTATGCGGCGGCCCAGCAGTCGCTTGCGACCATGCTCTATGAAGATGAGAGTCCGCCGGCAGATAAAATCGAAGCGATCCGGCTGTTCCACAAGGCCGCGGCGCAGGGGCACGCCGTGGCGCAATTGCGGGTCGCGTCGTTTTATCTGCTCGGCGAGGGAGGCTTGCGGGACATGTCGAAAGCAGAAAGATTTGCCCGTCAGGCCGCCGATCAGGGCCTGCCCGCCGCCCGTACCGCGCTTGAGATGATTGCCGGCGTTCAGGCTATCAAATAGCGCTTCGTAAATCCTGATATTTACCTTAGGCCAACGAAAGTATTTGTACGGAGGACGCTCGTAATCGAACGGTCTGCCATGCCATAATGCGCCGTTCATGAGTACCTTCTCAATATTTGGCGGGATTGGCCAGGCGTTGTCCAATCCCCAATTTCGCCTGTTCTGGATAGCCAACGGCACCGCGACCATCGGCCGATGGGTTTACCGGACCGCTGTCATGTGGCTCGCCTGGGATTTGACCGGATCGACCACCTGGCTGGGCGCCATGGCGTTCGCCGATGTTTTCCCCATGATCGTGCTATCGGTCTTTGCCGGCGCGATCTCCGACCGCATCGGCTATGCGCGGGTAATCAAGGCCATGCAACTCTGCTACGTGGTAGTGGGGACAGGGTTCACGCTGCTGATCTTTTTCGATGTGATCACCATCTGGCTGGTGTTGGCCCTGACTATCTGCCACGGCATCATCGAAGCCATGTCGACGCCGCCGCGACTGGCTCTGGTCAACGCGCTGGTCGACCGCAAGGATCTGTCGGCGGCCGTGGCGCTGAATTCCGCGACCTTCAACGCGTGCCGGATCGTCGGACCCGGTATCGCCGGACCGTTGCTGGTGATGGTTGAAAGAGGCGTTATCACCGCCGATGTGATCTTTGCCATCGCGACGGTCGCTTTCATCCAGTTCTATGTCGTCATGTTCTTTCTGCCGGCCAAGGGCGCCGGCGGCGAAGGCAAGATATCGATGGACCTGATCCGCGACATGAAGGAGGGCATGGCCTATGTCTGGCGCGAACCGGGAATCCGGTTCCTGATGGTGGTGCTCGGCGTCACCGGTATGTTCATTCGTCCGTTCATGGAGATGGCGGCGGGCTATGCCGATCTGATATTCGGCCTCAAGGCCGAAGGGCTGGCGATCATCGTGTCAAGCATCGGCGCCGGCGCGATGGTGAGTTCGCTCTGGCTGGCCCGCCGCGGCCGCACCGAGGGGCTGACCCGGATGACGACAAATTCCTTCGCCTTCCTGGGGGTGGCTCTGTTTCTGTTCACCCTGACCGACGAAGTCATCCTGGCCGTACCGTTGCTGTTCTGCATCGGCTACGCGCTTCTGGTCACCGGAACCGCCGCACAATCGCTGATTCAGAACGCCGCCGCCCCTGAAATGCGGGCACGCTCCGTGAGCTTCTTCATTATGCTCAACTGGGGCATGCCGGCGATCGGCGCGCTCGCCATGGGCTGGATCGCGTCCTTCGCCGGGCTGCAGGTCACCATCGCCGGCGGCGCCGTCATCGCGCTGCTGTTCTGGATCTGGTCCAACCGCGCGGGAAAGAGCCACGTGGAGCAGCTCGAGGGGACGGGTGAGGCGAAGCGGTAACATCGTTGCATGCCCATTAACACGGCGTTCATCCCGCCCTATATTGCCGACACGGCAAGCCGGCTCACTTACAGGGGTAAAATTTCATGCCACGCGATCTGAACGTACCGATCACCGATATGAAGCTCGTGCGCGAGCAGGGCTATATCAACGGCGAATGGGTCGATGCCGATAGCGGCGAGGTCATCGAGGTCACCAACAAGGCCACCGGCGAATTGCTGGGCACGGTGCCTAAGATGGGCGCCGCCGAGACCCGGCGCACGATCGAGGCGGCCAATGCGGCGATGCCGGCGTGGCGCGCCAAGACCGCCAAGGAACGCGCCGTTATCCTGCGCAACTGGTACAATCTGATGCTGGAGAACCAGGAGGACCTCGCCATCCTGATGACCGCCGAGCAGGGCAAGCCGCTAGCGGAATCCCGCGGCGAGGTACTTTATGCCGCATCCTTCATCGAATGGTTCGCCGAAGAAGGCAAGCGGCTCTATGGCGATACCATCCCGAGTTTCGCGCCCGGCAAGCGCATCATCGTGACCAAGGAGCCGATCGGCGTGGTCGCCGCCATCACGCCGTGGAACTTCCCGGCCGCGATGATCACCCGCAAGTCGGGCCCGGCGCTGGCCGCGGGCTGCACCATGGTTCTCAAACCGGCCTCAATGACACCATTTTCCGCGCTGGCCCAGGCCGAGCTTGCCGAACGGGCCGGCATTCCGCCCGGCGTGTTCAATGTTGTGACCGGTTCCGCCGGCGCCATCGGCGGCGAGCTTACCGGCAACCCCATCGTCCGCAAGCTGACCTTCACCGGCTCGACGGAGATCGGCAAGATGCTGATGGAACAGTGCGCGCGCACCGTGAAGAAGGTCTCCATGGAACTGGGCGGCAACGCGCCTTTTATCGTTTTCGACGACGCCGATATCGATGCCGCCGTGCTGGGCGCCATGGTGTCGAAATTCCGCAACACCGGCCAGACCTGCGTCTGCGCCAATCGGCTCTATGTGCAGGAAGGCGTCTATGATGCTTTCGCCGAGAAGCTGGCAAAGGCGGTGAGCGCCATGAAGGTTGGCGACGGGCTCAAGGGCGAAACCCAGCAGGGGCCGCTGATCGACATGGCGGCGGTCGAAAAGGTCGAGGAGCACATCGCGGACGCCGTCAGCAAGGGTGGCAAGATCGCGCTGGGCGGCAAGCGGCACGCGCTCGGTGGCTCGTTCTTCGAGCCCACCATTCTTACCGGGGTCACGTCGAAGATGAAGATCGCGCGGGAGGAAACGTTCGGGCCGGTTGCGCCGCTGTTTTCGTTCAAGACCGAAGAAGAGGTCATCCGAATGGCGAATGATACTGAATTCGGATTGGCGTCCTACTTTTACAGCCGCGATATCGGACGGGTCTGGCGCGTCATGGAGGCGCTGGAATACGGCATCGTCGGCATCAATGAGGGCATCATCTCGACTGAGGTCGCGCCGTTCGGCGGCGTCAAGGAATCCGGCATCGGACGCGAAGGCTCGAAATACGGCATCGACGATTACGTCGAAATCAAGTACGCGCTGATGGGCGGGATCGACAAGTAAGATTAGGACAGGATTGCAAATCGTCATCCTCGTGCGTGACACGAGGATCCAGGGTTTGTGTTGTCCTGGATGCCCCGGTCAAGCCCGGGCACGACGAATCAGGGGGAATATTTACTATGGCTGACTACGATTTCGATTTTTATGTGATTGGCGCGGGATCGGGCGGTGTGCGGTGCGCGCGGATGAGCGCGTCCTATGGCGCGCGGGTCGGTGTCGCCGAGGAACGCTATCTTGGTGGTACCTGCGTCAATGTGGGCTGTGTACCGAAGAAGCTGTTTTCCTATGGCTCGCACTTTGCCGGCGATTTCGAGGACGCGGCCGCCTATGGCTGGAATGTCGGCGCGGCGACGCTCGACTGGAAGCGGCTGATCGAAAACAAGAATCGCGAGATCCTGCGTCTCAACGGCATTTACCGGCGGATCCTCGATAACAACAACGTCACCATCCATGAAGCCCGCGCGACGCTGAAGGACGCCCATACGCTTGATGTCGGCGGGCAGATTATTACCGCCGACAAAATCCTCGTGGCGACCGGCGGCTGGCCCAGCGTGCCGGACTTTCCGGGGAAAGAACATGCGATTACCTCGAACGAGGCGTTCTTTCTGGAAGAGTTGCCCAAACGGACCATCATCGTCGGCGGCGGCTATATCGCGGTGGAGTTCGCGGGCATCCTGCATGGCTACGGCTCGCACGTGACCCAGCTTTACCGCGGCGATCTGTTCCTGCGCGGCTTCGATAACGATCTGCGGACGCATCTCGCCGGCGAAATGAAGAAGCAGGGAATCGATCTGCGCTTCAACGCCAATATCGCCCGTATCGAAAAGACCGGCGACGTGCTTGTCGCCACCCTCGAAGACGGCTCGATCCTCGAAGCCGACGCGGTGATGTACGCCACCGGCCGGGTTCCCAACACCCGCGACATCGGGCTCGAGGAACTTGGAGTCGAAATGAAACGCGATGGCTCCATCATCGTCGACGATCATTTCCAGACAAACGTACCCAATATCCATGCGCTCGGCGATGTGATCGACCGCTACCAGCTCACACCCGTCGCCATTTCCGAGGCCATGGTGCTGTCGGCCAATTTGTTCAACGGCAAAAATCTTGCCATGGACTATGCCGATATTCCGACCGCCGTCTTCAGCCATCCGAACATCGGCACCGTCGGCTTGACCGAAGAGGCGGCGCGCGAACAATTTGGCGATGTCGATATCTACCGTTCGATTTTCAAACCCATGAAGCACACCCTTACCGACCGCGATGAACAGACCCTGATGAAGCTGATCGTCGACAAGGCGTCGGACCGGGTCGTTGGCTGCCATATGGTGGGCGCCGATGCCGGGGAGCTTATCCAGGGCATGGGCGTGGCGCTCAAGGCCGGCGCCACCAAGGCGCAGTTCGACGCCACCGTCGGCATTCACCCCACCGCCGCCGAAGAATTCGTCACCATGCGCGAGGCCGTAAGCTGAGGGGAGGCCTCCGTCAACCGCTACAGATTCTCGTCATCCTCGTGTCGAGCACGAGGATGACGAAGTGCAAAAAATAAGGCCGTCGAATTGCCCCGGCGGCCTTATTTTCCTTATTGCGAAAATCCGCCTACATGATGGCGGCTTTGTGCAGTTTTACACCGGCAGCCTTGAAGTCGGATGCGCCGGATGACGGGTTGAAGCCGGACCATTCTTTCTTCACCAGCTTGGCCGACTTGGCGCTTTTGAGCACGCGGACGAATTCGGTGACGGCGGCGGCGTAATCGCCCTTCGAGATTTTTTTCGGCGCCTGGTTGCGGACGATCAGCAGCACGTTTTCACCCTTGGCCTTGCCGACGGCCATCAATCCACTGAAGGCTTTTCGCGCTTTTTCGTCGGCCTTGGCGAGGTCTTTGGCGGTGACAAGGGCGAAATTGATGGCGCGTTTCTTCGCCGCGATGCGCTTGATGTTGTCCTTGCCTCCCTTGGTTCCGTAATTATAGACCTTGATGCCCTTGCCCTCGACGACAGAGGCCATCGACATGGCGGAGCCCGCGGCAAACAGCTTGCCGCTAACGTCGCCGGTGCCGAGAATTAGCTCAAGTTCGTCTGCGTGAGCGGTCGGGGCGGTCTGTCCAAAACCCGAGAGGACCGTGATCGCCGCCAAAGCGGCGAATGTCTTGATCAGCTTGCGTCTCATTATTCATCTCTCACTTATTCGAGGTTTTGCGGTTACTTCCAGCCTAGCAATGTCCTGGCCTTTTCGATCAGCGGTCTGGGAGTCGACACGATGGCGGTTGCGGTCTCGTGCAGCCATTCGCAGGTCTTGGGTTCGACGATCAGTTTCCGCTTCTTGGCGTCGGCGTGGAACGCGGGATCTTTCATGGTCGCGTCAAACGCGCGGCACAAGGCCTCGACGCGGTCCTTGGGTGTACCCGGTGGAACCGAGAAGTTGCGGCCCATCGCGGCGTCGGAGGCCAGCAGCCTGAGGATGGCGCGGTCGTCGTCATTTTTGGCCAGATCGAGCAGTAGCGGTGTCGGCTGGCCATAGCCGTCCTTGATGTCGGTGGCTTTTTCCAGCCCCGACTGGGCGATCGCGACGACCTGCCCCGAATTGACCAGGTGAGCGCCGGCCGCGAGCCAGCTGGACCAGGCGCCGGCCCGGCCGGTGACTTCGCCTTTTTCCAGCGCCTGATTGATCGACGCTGTCGAAGGATAGCCTGCGATGACTTTGACGTTGAGGCCAAGCAATTTCTGCATCACGGCCGGCACGATGTAGTTGGACTGGACCAGGCCGCTCGCCCCGAATATTACCGGCGTTTTTGCCTTCGCCAGGTCCGCGAGGTTTTTTACGCCGGTCGTATGCCAGACCATGGTTACGTACTGCATGGACGCCGCCCGGCCAATGAAGTTCAATTTCCTGACGTCATATTTAACGCCGGGTTTCAGGACCTGGAAGGCCGGCAGCATGTTGGAAAGTTTCGCGACCTTGCTGCCATCGGCGGCGGACACCGAGTAAAAATAATTCGCTGCTTTCAGCCCGCCTGCTCCCGGCATGAATTGGACAATATATTTCGGCTTGCCGGGGATATGTTTGACCAAATGTTTCATGACGGTCCGCGCATAAACGTCGTACCCGCCGCCGGGCCCGGCGCCCAGGATCGTCGTAATGACATTGTCCGTGTAAAATTCCGCGGGCGTTTCCGCTGTCGCTATTTTTCCCGTTACAGCGCTTGCGCCGATAGCAAGCACAATGCCCGCGATCAGGCCTGTTGGCGTCTTCATCGGTCCCTCCCGTTAGTCGTCTAATTTCATTCAGTCGCCTCGGTTCAACAGCGGACAGGGTAACAATTGCCGCGCCTCTTGCCAATGGCGGATTTATGCCAAGGGTCGCTGGGCGTGTGAGAATTAAGGTCGTTTTTCTGGCAAAATGACCATAAAAGGCCTATATTAGGCGCTTGCGCGAACAGAAGGTTCGCCATCTCGGGGGATGGTCCGCGGTGCGTACGGTTTTTTGGACGCGCCGGCGTTCGTGAATTGTCGGCAGGGAAGCCGGATCGCCGGCGCCGAGATCGTCGGATTTTGGTTTCAGTATCCGTAAAAAGAAGGATCGAGTTATGGCTGCGAAATGGTCGCCCGACAGTTGGCGCGGCAAGGATATCAGACAGGTGCCGGTCTATCCGGACGCCGACGCGCTCGCCAAGGCCGAGGCGCAACTTCGTAATTATCCGCCACTGGTTTTCGCGGGCGAGGCACGGCGGCTGCGCGCCGCGCTGGCCGATGTGGCGGCCGGCAGGGCTTTTCTCTTGCAGGGCGGCGATTGCGCCGAAAGCTTCGCTGAATTCCATCCCGACAATATTCGCGACACTTTCCGGGTGTTGCTGCAGATGGCCATCGTGCTGACCTTCGCCGCCTGTTGCCCCGTGGTGAAGGTCGGCCGTCTGGCCGGTCAGTTCGCCAAACCGAGAAGCGCGCCGACAGAAACCCAGGACGGCGTAGAATTGCCCAGCTACCGGGG
>JAQBTY010000136.1 GCA_027624735.1 Pseudomonadota bacterium
GATGATTCAAAGCAGCCTCCTGACATCGCTCGATAACCCCGACGATAGCTTTACCGAGGCGCTGCCGTTCAATTGGTTTATGCTCGAGCTCAAATATAATGACGTCCTGCCGCGAATGCTTATTCAGCGGCTTAACGCATTGGGCCTCCAGCAACAATCGGTCTCCAAATTCGCGGTGGGGCTGGAGGGGTGTTACCACGATCTAAGGGGCACGCAACGCCTGGCATGAGGCCGCCGATGCAAGGAATACCTGTCAAACGCGGACGAAAGCGCTGGATTTTCCGGCTCGGGGTTTCCGTCGTCCTGCTTGTTCCGATCGTCGCTCTGTTTCACAATTTCGCGGCGTCGGACGAAGGCTTCCAATCGATCCCGCTCAAGAATTTTTCGATAGTTCCGGCGGAGAAAAGCGGCGGCGTGTCGGCCCAAAGTGCTTTTCGCGGCGCCCTTGAGTTGCGCTGGGACCGGAAGCGGTTCGGTGGATTGTCGGGGCTTCATGTGGATCGGACCGGGAAGCATCTGATCTCTATTTCCGACCGTGGCGTCTGGTTCGCGGCCGAGCTGGTATTTGACGCGGGCCGTCTTGCGGCGGCGCGCGACGCCAGGTTGAAACGGTTAATAGGCCCGGATGGCGCGAAGCTGAAGCGGCGCGAGGGTGATGCCGAGGCACTATCGTCCGATGGGGCGGGGGGATTCGTCGTGGCCTTCGAGCGACGCCACAATCTTCTGCATTATCCGGGGTGGCGGCGTCCCTTTTTTCTCCGCCCACGGCAAATAAAAACCCCGCCTGATGTGCAGGCGCTGCCCTCAAATCATGGTATCGAAGCCATGACGCGTCTGTGTGACGGTCGCTATCTTCTCATTGCGGAGCGCGGCGAAACCGGGGGCAAGGAAACAGAATCCCCGGTCATGGCCTGGCTTGGCGGGGAAGGGGACTGGACGCGGCGGACACTTCTGCGGCGGGCGGGCTTCAGCATTACCGGTGCGACCACATTGTCGGATTGTTCGATTGCCGTCATTGAGCGACAGCAGCATGCGTCAGGGCAATGGATCACCGGCATCCGCCGCTTTCCGCTGGACCGATTTAACACGGCCGCCGGCCAACCGCTCAGCGGTCAAATCGTTCTCGGCCCCTTTTCAAGCATCGCAAAGTTTGAAGGGATTGCCGCGCATAAATCTGGTGCCGGCGATGAACGGCTCTTTTTGATGTCCGACAATGATTTTAAAGGACCCACGATCCTCGCCGCCTTTACCGTCGTTCTGAAGTGAGGACGCGGTCTTGTTCATACCGCCGCACTTGTGAAATCGAGACGAACGGCTCCTTTTTCTGTTGCCAGGAAACCTAAACCTATGGAAGAATAAGTTCGAAAACATATGTACCAGTTAATTGTGGATGAGGAATTAAATGAAACGGGTTGATGAAGTTACGGGGAGAATCGGGCGCCGCGCAGCACAAATTCTGCCACTATTAATTGTGCTTCCCTTAGCGGCCGTGCCGATCGCGCCGGCTGGCGCGCAGATGACGGAAGCGCAATCCTTGCGGGCGGTTTCGCTGCTGTTTCGCCACAGCGTTATTTCGCCGAAATATAAGTTTCCCAAGGTAGACGCCGAATGGCCCATGGGACCCAGCCAGCTGACGGCCATCGGCATGCGCAACCTCTATGTGGCCGGTCAGGATTTGCGCAAGAAATATGTTGAGGAACTCAAGCTCATCAGCCCGTCCTATCACATGTCCGAAGTTTATTTCCGGGCAAGTAATGCCGATCGGGCCCTGCAGTCGGCGCAAATGCTTGCTCTTGGGCTATTTCCGCTGGGCACCGGGCCCAACCCGGCTACCTACGATCCCAATCTGACAGCGGTTCCGGCGCCCGAAAATAGTTATATGCCGGTTCCCATTCATTCGGTCGCGCTTGAAAACGATAAGGTGCTGCGGCCGTGGACCAAAGTGGCCGGCTGTGTCCGTTATCGCGACTACGTCAAGCAGTTCCCGAAATCCAAGCTCTACAAAAAAATAGGAAACGAGCATGCGGCGTTCCTCAAGCGGGTAGCGTCGATCACCGGCGTCAATGAGGGCAAGAAGGCGGCCGAAATTCTCTACGCGATCAATGAAATTTCCGAGCCCCTGCACTCCATGGTCCGGCACAGCATGCCCCTGCCGAAAGGCATTACCACGGCTGATTTGAGCAAAATGGCGGAACTTGGCGACTGGAACTATCACTATCAGTTCCTTGGCAAGCAGGTTGGCCGTTTAACCGGCGGTCCGTTTGTGGAGGAAGTCCTGAATAATTTTTCGACCTATGTTCGAACCGCCGGTAAGTCGCGCCGGTTTTTCCTGTATTCGGGCCATCAGCGCACGGTTCTGGGCGTGGATGCAGCCCTTGGGCTGGAAAGTTTCCGGACCAAGGGAAAATTATTCAAAGGACGGGTGCCGCCACTGGGGGCGCACTATGCGTTTGAGCTGCACGAGCCCTCAAAAGGCGCTTACGCGGTCCAGGTCAAGTTTGTCACCGACGGCAAGGAAAAAATCGCGCGTATACCGGGATGTGATCAGGACATGTGCCCCATCGAACGCTTCCGGTCGGCTGTTTCGGACCGTATTGCCGGCGATTGGCAAGGTGAGTGCGGTAAGTCGTAGCCGCCGCCGTCAGGGCGTCTTTATCGAAGAGCCACGGGTCACGAGTTAACCGCCTTGGCGTAGGGGGAAGCGCTGTCGGTTGTATCGTTTTCACAGCCTTCCCCGGTGTCGGCAAGCCTCGCCTGGACAATGGGAAGGTTGAAGGTGACTTCCGTTCCGGCCCCCTCAACGCTTGTGACGGTAATCTTGCCGCCATGAAGTTCAATCATGGCCTTGCTGACTGGCAGGCCGAGGCCCGTTCCCGGACGACTCCGCGACAAACTGTTTTCTATCTGTTCAAACGGTTCCAGGATTCGGGAAATTTCCTCCGGCTTGATGCCTATACCGGTATCTCGTGTCGTGACCACGATGCCGTCCGTTGGATGATGTGACACGTCTACGTGTACCGTCCCCTTGTCATGCGAAAATTTAACGGCGTTGGAAAGCAGGTTCAGCATAATCTGCCTTACCCGCTGTTCGTCGGCTGGCACGGTCGGTAAATCCGATCCGCCCTGCATCGTAATCGTGATATTTTTTTCCTCCGCCATTGGGTACATGAGCGCGATACAGGATTGGATTTCGGCGGCAATGTCGAGATCTTCGTAAAAAAGCGTCGCCTTTCCAGCCTCGATTTTTGAGAGGTCCAGTATACTGTCTATCAACCCTGTTAAATGCACCCCGGACCGATGGATGTTTTCCGCATAGGTCGCATAAATTTCGTTGCCGACATCGCCAAACGTCTTTGTCATCATCATTTCGGAAAATCCGTTGATGGCGTTGAGCGGCGTACGCAGCTCATGGCTCATATTGGCCAGAAATTCCGACTTGGCCCTGTTGGCGGCTTCGGCATATTCCTTTGCCGATGTGAGCTCGGCCTGTCTGCGTTCGTTCTGGGTCAGGAAGTCACGCAGCGAATTGACTGAATTATAGAGGGTATACAGCTCAAGTGAGGCAAATCGCGGCAGCTCTGCCGCGGAACCGCTGTTAAATATCCCCTGCTGGTATTTTTCGACCCGGTTTGAAATTTTCTGGATCGGCCTGATCGCGAAGGCAATGACCATGGAGTAGAACAATATCCCGAGAAGGAAACAAACCGCACCCATGGCGATCGCAATATTATAGGCGCGGGATTGTGCTCGCCGCGTTGCCCGGGAAGAGTCCCAGACGGTGGTTAATGTACCGAAATTTTGCCCGGCGAGCGAAATGTCCTTTGTGTAGGTAATATCATTCACACCGGGTTGTTGACCCGGCTCCTTGGCGTTCCAATTAAAAAGTTCCTTGCCGGAGGGGTTGATGATCCGCAGGCATCGGATATCCTTATCCCGCTTGATCAACTGGTTCATTCCCGTTTCCAGCTGGGGGACGTCTTCACTGATCACATTTTCCAGCACCGTCAGGAGAAGAAGATCGAATTTCTTCTGATTTTCCTGTTTCAGCAATGAGGTAAGATATTCGGTCTCGCTTTTCCGGAGGATCGAGCCCGCGGCGAGCGCGACCACCAGCGATATCATGCAGAGACCCGCCAGGAGCTGGTAGCTCAGCTTGAAGGATCCAGAGGGATTCCTGTCCTTAGGGTTTCCCGGACCGCTCATTAGGCTGCTCTGCTACGGTTTTTCTGGTGCGACGCGGGGGCTTTCTTATTGCGCTGAGGTTACTTTTGCGGGGCTGAAGAACTTCTTGTTTTCCTTGATGGCCCGCCGCGTTGCCACATAATCGGCGTCGCTGCCCGGCAAGAAACCGTCGAAACGCAGTGCTTTGAGGACCTTCTTGTTCGATAAGTCCAACATCGCTTTACGCAACCCTTTGAAGATCCGATCGTTCAGCCCGCTGCGGGCAATCCAGGGACGCGTTGAATTTTCCATTTTGATGATCGCGCGAATTGGTACGCCCGCCTTCACCAGCTTGTGAAAGGTTGTTTCCTCAAGGGCGCCCGCATCGACAAGTTTTGTGCCTACCGCCCGGCCGACCTTGTCATGACGCCCGAGATACTTGAAGGATCCCAGGTCAGCGCTCCGAATACCGGCCTCCATGAGGTAGAGCTGCGCAAAATAGCGGCCAAGCGTGGACCGCTCATTGCCAAATCCAAAATTCTTGCCGCGGAGATCCCGCAGCGTCGTGAGGGGGCTGTCCCGGTGCACCGCAATAATCCCGTTGAAGGTCTTCTTGCCGCGCTTTTCTTCCACGGCGAGGATTCTGATCCCCGGACTGGCGTCTTTCGCTTCTACATAGGACGCGGGACCAACCCGGGTGAAATCCACTTCGCCATCGACGATCTGTTTTATGCCGGCGCCATATCCACGGACGATTTTCAGCTGTATTTGCACCGGTTCCGCCAGAATTTCCGATGTCAACCTGCTCAGTTCTTTCAAGCTGGGGCTCAATTGTTTCACCATCGCGGAAGGCTTGTCCGGCGCGTATGTCCCGAATTTGATGGAGATGTCCGCATGGCCCGTCGCGGATAGGGCAAGCGACAGCGCTATGACAGCAGCGCTCATTTTAGCGGTATGAAAGGCGCCTGCATTATTCATGATTCCACTCATTTGATTTGGCCAAATTGGTGGATTTACTATGGCCGATTTAGGTTAAGGAACGGAAAACATAGGGTTTCCGCTCCTTACCCATTAAGGAAATTCTTATGAAAATGTGATCTGATGCCACCATTGCGGGCGATCGCGGCTTGATTTAATCGCCTCGCGATCGACGTCGGCCGAAAAGCCGTGCCGGTTGACAAGTTCTTGCCGCAAGGCGGCTGACCCGACCAATCGGAGCAACCGGTCGGCGATGGATGTGGGAAGACGATCGAGCTCGATCATTTTGCGATGCATGGCCTCGTCATGCCGATGCCTATCCAGCAAGGCAGCGAGATCGCTCTCCGCCGGGCTGCCCCAGGCGTCGCCGGCTGACCTCAATTTTGTTCCCGCGACCGATCCGTGATCGGTCGGTGCTTTGGGCAGGGTCCCCAACGGATCACTGGCGATGGCGCGCCGGTACGACGATTTCAATGGTCGTGGCGACATTTTATTTCTCCCGTACCTCTTGGATTATCGGATATGCTCCGAATAACGCGGCAAGTTTATGATCGTGCCGTGAATTATTTATGAAACCTGTCCCGCGGCGGACCCGTGACAGCGGCCGCTCAATGGTTAAAATCGGGAAACCGTTCACAAACTCAGGGAGAGAAATAATGGCGACACATACCGGTGGGTGTTTGTGCGGGGCTATCAGATATGAGGTCACGGGGGAACCGGTTCGGGCGGCGCATTGCCATTGCGACGATTGCCGCCGGGCAACCGGGGCGAGCTTTGCGACCAATGTCTTTTTCAAGGAAGAAGACATAAAAATTATTCGAGGGACGCCGAAGCAGTTTCACCACAAGGCCGATAGCGGCAACACCATGACCAAGGAATTTTGCGGCGATTGCGGTTCGCAGCTTTTCGGTATCGGCTCCGGCAGTACCGGGGTCAGGCATGTGAAGGCCGGCACGCTCGACGACGCCAGCTTCGTAAAGCCGCAGATCGAAGTGTATACGTCCAAGAAACTGCCGTTTACCCGCCTCTCGGACGATACCGAACATTTCGAAGCAAGCCGGCCCCGGTAGAGGAAGGCAGCCTCGTCAAGGCCGGGCGCGGAGAAACGGGATTGTGCCCGCGGTAAAGGACAGGCAGGCGGACAGAGACACGGTGATGACCATCGGGATCGGTGTGCCGTCATCGAGCACACTGTATAGCTGTGTGAACACGGCCGCCCAGAAGAACTGCATGAAGGTACCGATTCCCGATGCTGTACCCGCCAAATCATGGTCGACGTTCAGCGCGCCGGCCTGTGCATTCGGTAACGCCATGCCCTGGGCGAACGTGAGCAGGAACCCGGGTATGAAGATCGTCAGCGGGCTGACAAAACCGAAAACCATCAGTACCGCCAGCGCCAGCGCCGTCAGGATCAGAAGCGTGGATCCCGCGAAAACCATGATGTCGATGGCGACGCGGCCGCTGAGCCGGCTGGAGACGAAATTTCCCATCCAGTAACCCACCGGGAAAAACAGGAAATAGAGGCCGTATTCCGTTGCCGGGCGGTCAAGATAATCCGACATCAAAAAAGCCGCCGCCGGCGCCATGGTGAAAAATGCGCCTGAGCAAAAGCCCGATTGCAGGACGTAAGCGGTGAAATCGACATTTTTGAACAGGCGTCCGTAACCCGAAAATAGGGATGACCGGTTGGGCGAATTTTGTCGCCGATGGTGGGTTTCGGAAATGACGAAATAGGCGAGGCCCGTAATGAGGATGCCGATCCCGCTGGCGAAGGCCAGGACACTGCGCCAGCCGAACTGGTCGGCGAGATAGCCACCGATGGCCGGCGCGACCATCGGACCCATGGCATAGGCCATCAACAGATAGGCCAGAACTTTTACAAGCCGGTCCGACCCATAGACATCGCGCGCGATGGCGCGGGCCAGCGCCATGCCACAGGCCCCGCCCGCGGCTTGCAGGAAGCGGCCCGCAATCAATGTCCAGATGGTTTCCGCCAGCGCCGACAATTCGCTGCCGAAGACGAACAGAAGCAGCCCGGCGAGCAAAACAGGCCGCCGCCCATAGCGATCCGACAGCGATCCGTATACCAGCGTAAACACGGCCATGGTGAAGAGCGGGATGCTTGAAGTCAGTCCAATCTGGGATTCACTGGCATTGAAGGCCAGTTTGACCGCGGGCAAGACGGGGAAAAACATATGGAGAACAAGCGGCCCGATCAGTGTGATGCCCGCCAGTACCGAAACAAAGAGCGGCCCTTTCGCGGAGGTTGTTGGCCGGATCGTCGGTAACGCCATTCTAGAACAGCCCCGACCCGCGCGCCGCGACCCACAGCAGACGGAGCGCCAGAATTGTCAGCAGGGTCCGGAACACGGCGCGAAACAGGCGTTCCGGTACCCGGCTCAAGGCCCTTCCCCCGACCCAGCTTCCCAGCGATGCGCTGGCGATCATCGCCACGATCAGCGGCGTGTAAGCCCCGACCGCTACCCCAAGCAGGGTAAAGGCGGTAATTTTGGTGATGTGGCTGATGCACATCAGCGCCCCCATGGTCGCGGCGTAATTGCGCCGCTCGGGAGACGCGTTGAGAACGAAAGGGGCGATCAGCGTCCCCGTTGCACTGACTAACATGCCGAGAAACGTGGCGCTAAACCCAACAACCGCGAACCTGTTCCGCTCCGTTCCCATGGTGGCGAATTTCGGAAGCCAGGTGAGCAGCAGAATAAAAGCCCCGATGATCCCCTGCAGAAGGGCGGTCGGCAGCGAGATGAAAATCTGTGCCCCAAGCGTCGCCCCGATCACCGCGCCGGTCAGAAAAGGTAACACCGTTGCCCGCAGGATAAATCGCCGCAGGATCACGGCGATACTGCTTGACGCTCCCAGCTGAACCAGCGTGTGCAGCGGCACAAGGATCGCAGGTGGGAAGAAAAACGCCATGATGGCCAGAACCATCAGCCCGCCCGCGGTTCCCGTTACGACGCCAATGAAGGTGCCGACGAACGCGGTGAGCGACAGCCCGAAGAAGACCATACTGTCAACGTCAGGAACACCTAGGAACGGGGCATCGACCACGATTGTTCGACCGTTTGGGGATGAAAGGACCGGCCTCGTCGCCGGTTCCGGAAAGGGAGTCCTGTTTACCTCAGAATGATCGAGCCGAACAGGTGCGGGCAATTGTCGACAGCCCGCGCCGATTCGACAATTTGACCACTTGCCCGGGTCATGTCACAGTTTGCCTAATAACAAAGACCTGCATTGAATTTGGGAGAACACAGATGAAGATTAAATTATTAAGTTTGGCGTCGGTGGCCGCGGCTGCGCTGGTTATGCCACAGTCGGCCAACGCCGACGCGGTGTCGGATTTTTACCAGGGCAAGACCCTCAAGGTCGTTATTGGCTCCAGCATGGGTGGCGCCTATGGGCTTTATGCCCAGCTGTTGTCGCGGCATGTGAGCAAGCACCTGCCGGGCGCACCGACAGTCGTGCCTCAATCCATGCCCGGCAGCGGCGGCAACAAGGCCATGGCCTATACCACGAACGCGGGCCCGCAGGACGGCAGCGCGGTCTCGATCGTGATGATCCACGTGGTGCAGGATACGCTGTTTAACCCCAAGGCCCGCTTCGACGCGAGGAAGTATCAATATATCGGGCGCTTCGCCGATGCCGTAATCGTCGCCGCCGCGTCAAAGGTTTCTGGACTGAAAAGCTGGGAAGACGCCAAGAATAAAGTCTACAACTATGGCTCCATCGGGCGCAGCAACGTGACCTATATCGCCGCCGCGGTGATGAACATGATGGGCGGAACCAAATTCAAGATCATCAGCGGCTATCGCGGCACCAAGACATCGTTCCTGGCGCTGGAACGGGGTGAGCTCGATGCCGCAGCCACCAGTTGGACGACGCTGAACGTGCGCCATGCCAAGGAGCTGAAAGACGGCACCCTTATTCCCATCATCCAGTTGGCGGAAACTCGTCAGCCCTACCTGCCCAACACCCCCGCGATCACCGAATTCGGCAATAATGTCGGCGAAAAGACGTTCACGAAAGTGGTCGGGGTTGGCAGCTCGATAGGTCGAACCCTGGCAGGCCCGCCTGGCATGCCAAAATATCTGGTGACGGCATGGCGCAAGGCCTTTGATGCGACCATGGCGGACCCTGATTTCCAGGTGGATGTGGCCAAACGCAAATCGCGGCTGAATCCCGCGACCGGTGCACAGGTTACAAAAATTGTGAATAGCGTTTTGAATCTGCCAAAAGCGGATCTCGACGCTGCCAAGGAGGTTTATGCGATAGTGAAAAGCGGAAAATTCTGAACCTTTTTACTCATATTGAGGCATTAAACGAAACGCCGGCTCCGGGATCTCCCGGGGCCGGTTTTCTTTTCAGATGGGCACCGGTTCGGTGGCCAGGCGCGGATCGCCGCTCTTTTCGGCGCGGGCGAGCTTGCGGCAATAATAGGCCCATTGTGTCTTACCGCCGATGATCGACGGATCCAACGCCGTGCCGCTATCCAGCTTTTTAAGAAGCGCGTCTTCCTGCGGACAGCTGAATTTGAGGCCTGAAGCATTCATGGTCAGGGCCTCGTGGCACATTTTTTCAAGCGCGATGGCAACCAGGACCGGATCTTCGATGTTCGCGCCGCAGGTGACGATGCCGTGGTTGCGCAGCAGGACGGCATTGTGCCCTGCCATCGCTGCCACCATGGCCACGGCGACATCCCTCGTGCAGATCAAATCACCCCCGTCTTCGAACCGTGGCGGCCGGACAGGCTGCGTGGTGCTGCGCGGCACGATGGTCATCAGCGGCTCGTCACTGGCCGAATAGACCGAGGCATAGAACGGGTGGGTGTGGGCGGTCGCGTTTATCTCCGGCCGCAGCCGCAGGATTTCCGAATGGATCGGCCACTCGCCGTGGGATTTGCCGTCGCCCGCCAGTTTTCTGCCGTCGAAATCGAGCAACACAAAATCGCGCGCGTCGAATATTTCGCCAAGGGCGACGCCGGCACGCTTCATCCAGAAACCGCGCCCCTCCGGATCGCGCAGCGCCATGTGACCCACCACGCGATCCCCCTGGCCTTCCATCTCCATCACCCGGCAGGCCCGCGCCAGCTCATCCAGATCGGCCCGCAGGCTGTTGCTCAGTTCCGCCATTTCTCTGTTTTCCGTCGGTTTTAAGGTACAACGCTAGCGAGGTACCGGCAGGCTGTCCATCCCACGGGGGTCTGGTTTGACCCTACCGCTACTCCTCGTCATGGTCGGCCTTCGCCACTACTGTCCGGTTTAAATTTCATGCCCATTGTAACGTCATCT
>JAQBTY010000137.1 GCA_027624735.1 Pseudomonadota bacterium
CCACCCTTCAAGAGGCCACCGCGCCCAACCGATTCGTTTGACTCATAAAGTATCCGGACGGACACTTAGGAACTACCCCCGAAAATGATCTTGCGGGCACGATCGACCACGTCGGGTGTTGCCGATTTGACCGCATCCTCGACAACCTTCTGGATGGTTTCGCCAGTGCTTGGAATCAGGCGAAGCCGCTTCTTCTTCAGTTCGGCGGCGAAGGCCGGATCGGCGTTCATCCCGTCAACGGCCCGACGAAGCGTCTCGACGACGTCTTGCCGCACGCCTGGCGGCGCAGCCAGGCCGCGCCCGACCGGACCGGCGGAGGCGATGAAATCCACAACGGGCCTGTCTTCCGCCTTAACCAGTTCGGTCAGCATCGGGACGTCGGGCAGATCGGGGTCCTTGAAGATGCCGACCTGCACGATGGCGCGGGCGAAGGGCTTCTCGCCTTTGAACCAATGGGGGACCTTGGAATCCCAGAGGAGCCAGTTGAAGGCCGCCATCTGGGCTTCTCCCTGTTCCACGGCGAGCACCGACCCGGAGGAGCCCTTGTACCCGGTGACCATGCGGCCGTTGCCCCCCAACAATCCCCAAACAAGCTTCGGGTTGATGTAACCGCTGGACGATTTGCCGCTGGTGGCGCCGATAAGTGGGATGTTCTTCATGTCCTCAACGGTTTTGACGCCGGAATCAGAGCGTACGACCAGGACGACATTGGTCTGGTTGCTTGATCCGAGCCAGTTGTAGTTTTCGGATTTGTAATTCATTTTTTTTGGCCGCATCAGTTGGTTGGCGACCGTATTGTCCAATGGCACGACCATGTTGCGGCCGTCCTTAACCATGATGTTATAGGTGAAGTTCATGGCCTTGGCGCCGCCGGCTCCCGGCATGTGCTGCAAAATAATATTCGGTTGGCCCGGAAGATGCTTTCTGAGGTGTTTCGCGAACGAAGACCCGTACTTGTCATAGGTCCCGCCGGGGCCGTATGGAATGACAATCTTCAGCGTCTTGCCCGCGAAGTAAGACGCATCCGCGGCTATCACCGGGCTGGTTGCAAAGCCGACCGCCGCTATCACGGCTAACGGCAAAGCCTGTTTAAAAATTGAACGCATTAATCTCTCCTGCTCTGTATCGATCAAAGCCAAAAACAATTGTGGCCGGTTAAAATTCCACCAGCCCCAGGCAAGAGACTAATTGGCCCACCATCGCATGGCAAGCTGATTAAGGTCGCAAGTCCATGAGAGCAATCATGGCGCGATTGCGATTGCGTTTATCTCCACCATGAGCTCCGGCCGGTTGAGCGCGGCGACGGTGACGAGCGTGCTGGCCGGGTATGAACCGTCCGGAAAAAATTCCCTTCGCAGCTCGACAAACCGCGTGTTGTTGGAAACATCGACGATGAAAATCGTCATGGTCACGATATCGGCCAGCGCGGCGTTGGCCTCCCTCAGAGTGGCGTCGAGCTTACGGAAGACACACCGCACCTGGCCATCGAAATCGCCAGCCAGCGACTCGCCTTCTTCATCTTCGGCGGCGAGGTGCCCGGCGAGCCAGATGGTGCGGCCACCTTCGGTTATCACCGCGGGCGAATACGACCTCGAACGCTGATAGGCCGACGATAAATACCTGCGCTTCACCGCTTGGCGCCATCCCAGCCGTGGGTCGATATGTCGAACACGACGCCGTCTGGATCGCGGAACTTGACCTCGGCATTTTGCGGCGCGCCGGGTCCGGTGGGGCCGGGATGGTGCTTGCCGCCGTGGGTTTCCACATCGGCGATGGCCTCGCCTTCGTCATCCACCCAGAACCCGAAATGATGCACGCCCACGAAATCCTTGCCGCGTTCGTCGCCGGCGTCTTCCTGTGTCCGGAACTGCAGCAGAGTGAGGTTCATGACCCCGTCGGTGAGCCGGGTGGCAACCCGCGATTCCGAAACCCGCTCCAGACCGAAGACTTCTTCATAGAATGCCGCGGCCTTTTCCTTGTCCGGCACGGAGATTGCGATATGGCGTAATTGTCCTTTTGGCATGGCTGTTTCCTCTCGTCGCTATTTTTTAATTTCCACGCCGGCCATGTGTTCCATCCAGCGGACTATCTCGCTGCTGGTCTTGCCCGAGGCATCGCCGATCCAGTTGTTCGCGGCTTCGTTCAACTGGAAGGCCATGCCGCACAGCGGGATCGGCGTTCCTGTCTTCCGCGCCAGTTCCATGGCGATGACGAAATCCTTGAATTTAAGATCCCAGGCGAAGCCGCCGCCGAAACTCCGGCTGATCACGTGCTGCTTCATGGTCCGCTTCATCGCCCCGTTCATGCCGGTGGATTCGTTGATGACATCGACCATCACTTCGGGGTCGAGCCCGAATTTCTTGCCGACCAGCATGATTTCCGTGGCCGCCATGGTGTTGATGCCGCTCAGCATGTTGTTCAGGGTCTTCAGCGCATGGCCCGAACCGACCTTGCCGGTGCGGAAGATGTGTTTCGCCATGGGTTTCAGCACCGGCATGCAGCGTTCGACAATGGCGTCGTCACCCCCGATCATCAGCGTCAGGGTGCCGGCGTCGGCGCCGGTAGTCCCGCCTGAGACCGGGGAATCGATCATGGAAATGCCCCGCTCGGCCAGTTCCGCCGCCAGCTCAACGGTAAGCCACGGTTGTGACGAACTCATATCGATCAGGATATCGCCCTTGGAGAACCCCTCCGCCAGCCCATTGGGACCGAGCGCGCATTTGTTCACATCCGGCCCGGCCGGCAGCATGGTAATGACCGCGTCGGTGGCTTCCGCGACAGCCTTCGCGGATTTTTCGACGACGATGCCGTTGTGGGCGCGGGCCATCGCATTCGATGCTTCTTCATTGAGGTCGTAAATATGGACCGGCGTGCCGGTTTTCGCGATGTGCGGCACCATGCGGGCGCCCATGTTGCCGATTCCGACAAAGCCAACGGTTTTTACGGTCATGTTCGTTCTCCCTGTGTGTTGTCGTTGCGACGGCCAAGGTCCTCACTGAGGCGATAGCCTTTTTCGTGCCAATACATGTTGTCTGGCCACGGAACCCAGCCGGGCATTTTTAGCCAGACGCGCAGCATGTGCCGCTTGCGCTCGAGCTCCGGGAAATCCTCGAACCGGGTGCGCCCATGCAGCACGATGCGATTATTGAGGAACTGCAGATCGCCGGGCTCAAGCATGGTGCGGAAGACCAGATCGTCGCGCATGGCGGTTTCCTTGAACAGCTCGAACGCTTCCAGCGCGGCGGCGTCCTCTTCGATGTCGTCATGGGCCAGCGCCTTGTCGATGGGGGACGCATTGAAATTGACGGCAATCTGGTCGCCCACGGGGCGGTAGACCGGGATGCGGTAAGACGTGAGCGGCGGCTCGCCGGTCGAGCTTGCCTCGGTGCTGCTGTAATGGAACCCGCGATAGAGCGCCGGCATCAGATCGGGGCGTTCCGCCAGAAGCGTGTTGTGAAGCGCGGCCGCGCTGGTGAGCAGGCTCCAACCGCCTTCTTTGGCCTGTCGGGTACAGAGCAGGCCGACGATGTCGATGGGGTCCACATGCAGGTACAGCGGGCGAGGGGAGCGGTAGCTGCGGCGGATGTCGCCTGTGTGCGACATGTCCATCACGTCGCCGATCTTGTCGCCGCGAAAGCTCTGTGGGGCGCCCAGGCCGATATGGGCGCCGATCCCCCACAGGATCAGCCGCAGATCATCCCGGTCATATCGATCCACCGGCACGCCGCGGACCAGGCTGATTCCCGGACCGTCCGCCAGGCTGGCATTGATATCCGCCAGATCCGAGGTGAAAGAGGGAAGCGGAAAATCGGCCGCGGTGATGGTATCCATCGCCAGTCCGCGCCGTTTTACGTCCGCCAAAGCGCGGTCCATATCGTCAAGCGCCGCCGCCGATAAGGGGAAAATCCAGTCATCGCGGGCGGCTAATTCGACCGCCGTCCAAACCCAAGGGGCCGATATCGGCTCGTACCGTGCTGTTGGTGCCATTGGTATAGCCTCCCACCATTTTCTGGTCTTGGTGGAAGGCTAGCCCTAAATCGCGCCGCTGCAAAGCGGTCAAGCCCCCTCCCTGGCCCTCCCCCGCAAATGGGGGAGGGGATATTTCGTTTACGGCCAGCGAAAATCATTTCCTCCCGCCTTTTGTGAAGCTGGGGATTAAAAACAATTTTCAAAAATATTTTCCCTCCCCCGTTTGCGGGGGAGGGTTAGGGAGGGGGTGCGGCTATAGCCTCCGCGTCAGTTCAGCTTCAGCAGCCGGCGTGTGTTGTCTTCATAGAGCTTCTTGCGGTCGGATTCCGAAATGCCCAGCTTGTCCAGCACCCGGATGGTTTCGCGGATATACATGGGGCCGCCTTCGGGGTCGAACGGGCAGTCCGACGCGAACAGACATTTGTCCGGACCGAAGAATTTCAGACCGCATTCGGTGCCGGCGTCGCTGCCGAACAAAGCGGTGTCGGCATAGAACATCTTGAAATAATCGATCGGCCGTTTGGTCAGACCGGCCTTGAGTTCGGCGTAATCCTCATTCGCCTGACGCGCGCCCATCTGGTCCCAGCCGGGGCCGACGCGGCCCTCGAAATAGGGGATCATGGCGCCCATGTGGTGGGTGATGATCTTGATATTGGGCAGCTTTTCAAAGATGCGCCAGAACACCAGCCGCGCCATGGCGACGCTGGTCTCGTACGGCCAGCCCAGAACCCACCAGATTTCAAAGGGCGATTTGGTTTCCGTCTTGTAATCGGGGAAGTCCTCGCCGCGCGCCGGGTGCAGCCAGATCGGCAGATCATAGCCCGCCATCTTCTCGAATATCGGCCAGTATTTTTCCTGGTCGAGCGGTTCGCCGTTGACGTTGGAGAATATCTGAACGCCCCGGGCATCAAGCTCCTTGACCGCGCGGTCGACTTCCTTGCTGGCTTCTTCCGGATTGTTCATGGGCAGCGACGCGATAAAGGCCGGGAATCGGTCCGGGTACTTTTTCACCAGGGCGGCCATGCCGTCATTGGCCATGCGCGCCAGACCCGGCGTGACGTCAGGGCCCGACATGGCTTCGATCGGCGGCGCGGATAAGGTCAGGATCTGCTGATACTCGCCGAACGTATCCATGATTTTGAGACGCGCATCGACGTCGTAAAGCATCGGAATATTCAGCCAGCGCTTTATTGGCGCCTTGTTTTCGACGACCTCCTCCATACGGTGGAAGAAATCGACGGGGAAAATATGGGTATAACAATCTAGCTTCATAAACCGGGGCTCCTCATCCTTGATCGGTCTTGGTGGTTATTGTGGTGGCCAATGTAGCGAATCCTCGACGCCTTAGCACCGGTAAAATACCACCTATTTATCGCGCTAGATTGCCTAAAGCCGGGACCACCGATAGAATATCGCAATCAACGTTGCGCGGTCGCGCACGTCCCTTCGGAGCACCTCCTGAATGGCGTCAGTAATTAGTTTCCCGCAGCGGGAAGTTCGGGTTATCGGCCTGATTTCCGTGGCTCATTTTCTGAGCCATTTCTGTATGACGGCCCTGGTGCCGTTTTATACGGTGATTTCATCCGAACTCGGGGTCAGCTGGACGAATTTGAGCTGGGGAATCGTCGCCTATGTCATTTGCACCGGTATCTTGCAGACCCCGATGGGTTTTCTGGTCGACCGGATTGGCGGGCGACGGGTTCTGATCGGCGGCCTGACGCTTCTTGCCGTAGGGATCGGATCGATCGGGTTCGTCACGGAGTATTGGCATTTCATCGCCCTGATGGCGCTGGCGGGTGTCGGGAACAGCGTTTTCCATCCGGCGGATTATTCGATTATTTCGGTGGCGGTGGAGGAGAAGCGTCTCGGCAAAGCGTTTTCCTGCCATACCTTCGGCGGGTCGTCGGGCATGGTCGCCGGTCCGCTGATCATGGCCATTGCCCTCAATTACGAAATACCCTGGCGTACCGCCATCGGCGCCATCGGTGTGGTCGGTATCGCCATGGCGCTGATGTTTCTGGTGTTCGGCGGGACGGTCGGGGAAGGCGGGGCCGCCAAGCGGCGCGGCGCCGCCCCGGCGCGAATTGCTGACGTCGCGCCCCATCCTGTTGATGTTTTTATACTATATCTGCGCCTCCGCCGGGAACGCGGGCATCGTGCATTTTTCTGTCCCGGCGCTGGGCCAGATGTACAATATTCCGGTGGTTGGCGCCGCCGTGGCGCTGACGGTTTATCAGGTCAGTGCGCTCGCCTTTGTTCTCCCGGGCGGTTTTGTCGCCGACTGGACAAAACGCCATGATCTGGTGATGACCGCCTGTCTGCTGACCGCCGCCCTCATGATAGCCCTGATCGGGTTCGGTCTGCTGCCGTTCTGGCTGGTCATCGGCGTCATCGGGGTCGGCGGCGCAATGCGCGGGCTGGTCAATGCGGCGCGCGATGTGAGCGTTCGGCATTCGGCGGGGGAGCACAGCGTCGGCACGGTCTTTGCCTTCGTATCGTCAGGCTTTCTGTTCGGCGGCGCGATAACCTTGCCGATCTATGGATTTCTGCTCGATCTCGGTTCACCCCAGATCGTGTTCTGGACATCGGCGTTCTTTTCCGTGTGCTCGGTACTGACCATAACGCTTCATAGCCGGTCAAAGAAATCGGAGTTGTAAATGGCGTCCGTGATCAGTTTCCCGCGGCGTGAAGTACAGGCGATCGGCCTGATCGGCTTCGCCCATCTGTTGAGCCATCTATATCTTCTGGCGCTGGCGCCGCTGCTCATCCCGATTACGAAATCGCTGCAGATCAGCACCGTCGAATGGGGGACCGCGCTTGGCGTCTTCGCCATCACCACCGGCGTGCTGCAGACCCCGATGGGGTTTCTGGTCGAGCGCATTGGTGGCCGCAAGGTGCTGATCGGCGGGCTGCTGCTTAACTCCGCCGCTTTCTGTCTCATCGGCTGGCAGGTTACCGATTTTTGGCAACTTCTCGCTCTGATGGCGATCGCCGGCATCGGAAACTCGGTATTCCATCCCGCCGATTATTCGCTGATTTCGTCCTCTATCGACGAAGGACGCCTGGGACGGGCCTATTCCATTCATACCTTCGTCGGCCATGTGGGATTCCTGGCCGGTCCCTTGTTGTCGGCCACGCTGGAGCCCTTTATCGGCTGGCGCGGCGCTATGATGACCCTCGGGGGCATCGGCATTACCATGACGCTGGGGCTGGTTTTGTTTGGCCATCTGATCAACGAAGGCACGCAGGTCAAGAAGCCGGCGAGCATCGGCGACAGCCTGCGGGATATTCTGACGTCGCGTTCGGTGATGCTGTTTTTCCTGTTCTATATGGGGGCGTCGATGGCGAATTTCGGCGTGACCCAGTTTTCCGTGGCGGCCTTTCAGGGCATGCATGATTTTTCCCGGACCACCGCCGTCGCCGCCCTGACCGCCTATCAGATCGCGACCCTGCTCCTGGTGTTGCCCGGCGGTCTGCTGGCCGATAAGACGGACCGGTACGATGCCGTGCTTATGGCCGGGTTCGGTATATCCGCCCTGATGATATTTCTGGTCGGCGCCGATCTGTTGCCGTTCTGGCTGGTGATGGTTTGTCTTGTCATTGCCGGCGGTATGCGCGGTGCGGCCAACGCGTCGCGCGATGTCGCGGTGCGGCGTGTCGCCAGCCATTTGCCGGTCGGCACGGTGTTCGGTTTTGTCAGCACCGGGTTCCTCGTCGGTCAGGCGCTCGCCGGGCCCATCTATGGTTATCTGTACGACCACTACCCGCCGCATATTATTTTCTACGCTTCGGCGGCGTTTTCGGTCCTGGCGATGGTCACGGTCCTGTTTAACAGCGGCACAAGACGGTCGCCGGAGTAAGGCGAAAAGATGACCGCCATCACCGCGTCCCTGGAGACCCGCGAGCACAAAGCCATCTGGCTGGTTGGGGCGGCGCATCTGGTCAGCCATTTTTATCATCTGGTTCTGCCGCCGCTGTTTCTGCTGATCAAGCCGGCGCTCGGCGTTACCTATGCCGAACTCGGCTTCGCCATGACGGCCTATTTCATCGCCACCCTTATCACACAAATGCCGATCGGCATGATGGTCGACAGGGTGGGGGCGAAACCGGTTCTGATCGCGGGATTAGCGCTGCATGGCGGCGCGCTGGCGTTGATCGGGATTGTGCCAAGCTATCCGGTTCTGCTGGCGGCCTTTTTCCTCGGCGGCATCGGCAATTCGGTATTTCACCCGGCTGATTTTTCAATCCTGTCGGCCAGCGTACGGGACAGCCATCATGGCCGCGCCTTCGCCGCCCACACGTTCTGCGGCTCGATCGGCTATGCCTGCGCACCGCTGGTTATGGGCGCCCTCGGCGTGTGGCTTGGCTGGCAGGGCGCGCTGGTTGCCGCGGGAAGCGCCGGGATTGTCGTGGCGCTCGCCATTGCCATCGGCGGCGGTGACTTGCGCGATGATTCAGGGGCGGCCGCCGCGGCTACGGCTACAGCGGGGAAACCCGCGCCAGAAAAAGCCGGCTGGCGCATCATGTTGACCCGGCCCATGGTCCTGTTTTTTCTGTTCTACGTGGCGACATCGGCGTCGGGCGTCGGCATGACCAACTTCGCGGCGGTCGCGCTGCCGGTGGTTCATGGTTTTACCCCTGAATTCGCGAACCTGCTGCTCACTGTCTTTCTGACCGCCGCCATTGTCGGGGCGGTGCCGGGAGGCTGGCTCGCCGACTGGGCCAGGCGCGAGGATCTGGTCCTGATCGTCTGTTTTCTGATCATGGCCGGCTGTCTTTTCGTCATGGCGATTGAGGCAATCGCGTTGTGGATTCTGGTTGGCGCGCTGGTCATTGCCGGTCTTATGCGCGGGCTTTACAACGCGTCACGCGACATACTGGTTCGCCGCGCCGTGCCCGCCGGCAGCGTCGGCTCCGCTTTCGCCTTTGTAACGCTCGGCTATACGCTGGGACAGGGTGGGATGCCGGTGGTCTATGGCTGGCTGATGGATGTCGGGCTTGGCTACGCGATTTTCATCGTATCCGGGGCGGCCGCCCTTGTTGCCATCGGGATAGTGCTTATTCCGACGGCGAAGCAGTCATAGGCCGAGTTCGTCGGGATCGAGCCCCAGGCTCTGGCACAGTTCGGTTATGACCGCTTTTTCCGGTCCGCTGAAATCCTCGTCCGCCTTTCCGATGGCGACGCAGACCCGGATCAACAATCTCGCCGCGTGTGGATCTTCCCGGATCCTGCCGATGGTCCGCATGATCGTGTCCCGGGTCGCGCCGGGGTCGGCCCGGAGTGCGTCGATGTAGTCACGGTACAGATCCATGGCATCGTGCGGGTCGTAGATTTTCAGTTCCTGAATGGTTTCGAGCGCCTGATCGAGAATGTTGATCTCGGTGATATTGGCGTCGCCATCGGCCATGGATACCAGCGCGCTTGCCGCCATGGTGGCGTCAAGAAACTGGCGATTGCGGAATTTGTCGAGTTCGACCGCCAGGGCCTCTTTCGCGAATTTAAAAAAACTGGCCATTCAGGGAATTGTGCCACGACAGCCCAGGTCTATGCGACAAAAATTTTAAGCCACCCACTCGCTCACCGGGGCGTTGGCATCCTGCAGCGGTTGGGTGACGATATCGATCAGGGCGGGGCCGTCAAACGCGAAGGCCGCGTGTAAGCTGGCGGCAAGGTCCGCGGGATCGGTGACGCGCCACGATTTGATACCATAGGCATCGGCCACACGGGCGTGGTCGGTGGGGTCGAAATCGACCGAATAATACCGCGAATCATAGCCTGATTTCTGTCCGGCCTTGATCCAGCCAAAGGAGGCATTGCTGACAACGATCATTTTGACCGGTGCCTTGAGACGCGCGATGGTCTCCAACTCACCGGCGCAGAAGCCGAAACTGCCATCGCCCGAGACCGAGATCACGGTCGCGTTGGGCCTTCCATATTGTGCGCCGACCGCCGCCGGGATGGCATAGCCCAGCGCCCCGTGCGCCCGATTGGAAAAGAAATGCCGTCCCACCCGGTCGATCCGCAGATAGGCCGATAGATAAGGGCACGGTGTGCCGGGATCGGCGACCACCACATAATCATCGGGCAGGGCGGCCTGCAGCGCGGCAACGATCCGCTCAGGCAGGATGGGGCTCGCGTTGGAACGGGCGAGGGCATGGAAGGCAGTGAATTTTTCCGTTCGCGCGGCTGCTACGGCGGCTTCATTCAAGATGCGTTCGGGAATCCGGGGATTGCGCGCCGCGATTTCCGCATTCAGCGCCGCGAGGACCGTCCGGGCATCGCCGATGATGGCGGCGTCCGGATCGTAGTTGGCGCCGATCACCCGTTCATCGACGTCGATGTGGACAATGCGCACCGACCCCGGAATCGGGTGCTGCCAGCGTTCGGTGGTGACCGAGCCGGCGCGGCAGCCGATAAACAGGATGGCATCGGCTTGATCG